>NZ_JAXXBR010000075.1:0-85878 GCF_037242085.1 Alitiscatomonas sp.
TCCAAAATCGGTATTTCGTTTTTAATAATAGCCATACTATCTCTCCGTCAAATTCGAGTTTTCTTTTATTTTGCTCTTTTATTGTACCACACCAAATCTAGATATTCTACCAACATTTATCAAAAATCACCAAACCTCCAAACTATCAATAGCATCGCCTGCATTTCGCCATCTAAAGCAAGTCGAGCCTACTCAAGTGGCTCATCTATTGCCAAAGCATTAAGCGAATTTTGTGAGCAAGGAGTAGTTCTTAATCCATCCTCTACCTTATTACAATCAATCCGTAATATGTAATTCTCAAATGTGGTTATATCAATACTGTTCGTTTGAGGGTTATAGTCTGCATATATCAATCTCATCTTATCAATCCTTTCATAGAAATGTATTATAAGCATTTCATCCAGTCCCAACTGTCACTTTTATAATTTGTTATAAGTTGTTACCAGATTTTCTTTCCCTTGTTTTTTCCCTTATCAGAGGTCATAACCAAGGGTAAAACGATATAACACGATACAAGATGTGACGGAGAGGACACCCATAAAAACTTTAGTATTTTCAAGGGTTTGACGAGATTTTTATAACAAGATATAACAGTTATTAAATCCCTAAAAATACCTCAAGTGAGAATTCAAATTTCCTATTGACATTTGGAAAGGAATCGGCTAGTATATTGGCTGTAACTCAACGGCGGCTCCTGGCTGCCGGAAAACAAAATAAAAAAGTTCGTAGAATATTCAGTTTTATCCCTTATTCAGAGTGATGGAGGTACATAGGACCTGTGAAGTCACGGCAACCCCTGTTAATCGCGGTGCGAGAGGGCAGGAAGGTGCCAGCCTGAGCGAGAAATCGAGCAATAAGAGGATTTGATGGAGTAGCTTTGTCAAGTCCGCTTATGAATGTGAGCGGACTTTTTTTATGCGCGGGATACAGAAAGAGGAGCTGGCAGACAGTGCCGGCGTGCCCTGCGCGCCCCTGAAACCAGAGAGGAGAAAAAATGGAAAAGAGACTTTTTACATCTGAGTCCGTAACAGAGGGACATCCGGATAAAATGTGCGACGCGATCTCTGATGCGATCCTGGACGCACTGATGGAGAAGGACCCCATGAGCCGTGTGGCATGTGAGACCTGCGCCACCACAGGCCTTGTGATGGTCATGGGTGAGATCACCACCAACGCATATGTGGACATCCAGAAGATCGTCCGCGAGACGGTCCGCGAGATCGGCTACGACCGGGCCAAATACGGCTTCGACTGCGATACCTGCGGCGTTGTGGTCGCCATCGACGAGCAGTCCACGGATATTGCCATGGGCGTAAACAAAGCCCTGGAAGCCAGAGAGAAGACCATGACCGAGGATGAGCTGGATGCCATCGGCGCCGGAGACCAGGGTATGATGTTCGGCTTTGCCAGCAACGAGACAGAGGAATATATGCCCTATCCGATCTCCCTGGCCCATAAGCTGACAAGGCAGCTTACCAAGGTGAGAAAGGACGGCACACTTAAATATTTAAGACCCGACGGAAAGAGCCAGGTGACGGTGGAGTACGACGAAAACGGAAAGCCGTACCGTCTGGACGCTGTTGTTTTATCCACCCAGCACGATGATGCTGTGACTCAGGAGCAGATCCATGAGGACATTAAGAAGTATGTGTTCGATCCGGTGCTTCCGGCAGGAATGGTGGACGAAAACACGAAGTTTTATATCAATCCCACAGGCCGTTTCGTGATCGGAGGACCCCACGGCGACAGCGGACTGACTGGAAGAAAGATCATTGTTGACACCTACGGCGGATATGCCCGTCACGGCGGCGGCGCATTCTCCGGTAAGGACTGCACCAAGGTGGACCGTTCCGCAGCTTATGCGGCCCGTTATGTGGCCAAGAACATGGTTGCTGCCGGACTTGCCGATAAGTGTGAGGTCCAGCTTTCCTACGCCATCGGCGTGGCCCATCCCACTTCCATCGAGGTGGATACCTTTGGAACCGGAAAGCTTTCCGATGACAGGCTCGTGGAGATCATCCGCGAACACTTTGACCTCCGCCCGGCCGGGATCATTAAGATGTTAGATCTCCGCCGCCCCATCTACAAGCAGACTGCGGCTTACGGCCATTTCGGAAGGACCGATGTGGATCTGCCGTGGGAGAAGTTAGACAAGGTGGATGTGCTGAAGAAATATCTGTAAGAACAGAATATAGAAGAAAAAGGCTTCTGGAGCCAGCCCCACAGCGGCGTTTGCCGGGGCTGGCTCTCTGTTTTATCTGGGTGCCCCCGCCCATTTCCCTGCCCAGGAAAAAAGCTGCTCCGACATGGCATCAAAGGCAACCGGTCTTCCGCCCTTCAGTTCCATAAAGGTCTGGAGAACGGCGCTTTCCTCTGGGGGCAGGACAGATACCAGATCCGCCATATGCCGTACATAAACTCCGGTCCTCTGGAAGTGGACCGCCTGGAGGACAAAGGAGGCAGATTTATAGAGTCCCTTTAAAATATCCTCACTTTTTTCATAGAGCATATTGTGGACACAGCCGTGGTAGACGCCGCAGGCGCCGGACTTTATGGCCCGGGCTATATCGGCGCTGGTGACAGAGGAGAGCACCTGGTCCAGGCTTCCTCTTATGGGGGTGGTGTCGCGGCAGAACTGGAAAAGCTCCGAGGGCTCCCAGTTTTCCAGCTCCTGTCTTCCGGACAGGAAGCCGCAGATAAGCTCCCGGCAGGGAAGGGTATCCAGCATGGCGTCATAGGTATGGATATCGCTGGCGGAGAGCTGGTCCAGGATCACCACCATATCAATGTCGCTGGCTTCTGTGGCCTCCCCGCGGCCGTAGCTCCCCTGGAGTCCGGCAAACCAGACGCGGTCCGGAAAGGCCTGATCCAGGGCAGCCATATATTTTTTAATAAATTCAGTTATTTCAATCATTTCCGTTAATTCTCTCTTTTCAATTCCGGGAGCCTTTCCCATTCCTTCTGGTAGGCCACGTCTCCATTCTTTATGACAGTCTCCACCAGGTTGATCCCCGTATGGTAGGGCATAAAGTGGATGGACGGGTATTTTAAGATGACCACATCGGCTTTTTTGCCCTTTTCCAGGCTTCCGATGCAATCAGCGCGCCCAAGGGCTGCGGCCCCGTTGATGGTGAGGGCAGTGATCACCTCCTCAATGGACATATTCATATAGATGCAGCCCAGGGCTATGAGAAGGGGGATGCTGTTGGTAAAGCAGCTTCCGGGGTTCAGATCCGAAGCCAGGGCCACGGCACAGCCGGAATCGATCATCTTTCTCGCCGGGGCGAAGGGCTCTTTTAAGCAGAAAGCGGTGGCCGGCAGCAGCGTACTGATGACGCCCGCCTTTGCCATCTGGCGGATCCCCTCGTCGGAGGCCTTTAAAAGGTGGTCAGCGGAATACGCGCCTGTGCGGGCGGCCAGCTCTGCGCCTCCCAGAGAGTTCATTTCATCGGCATGGACCTTCAGCTTGAAGCCCATTTCCTTTGCCCTGGTCAGATAGTATTCAGAATCTTCAATGCCGAACACGCCCTTTTCGCAGAAGATATCGGCAAACTCTGCCAGTCCCTCCTCCTTGACCACAGGCATTACGTCCTGTAAGAGCATATCGATGAATTCCCGCTCCTTTCCCTTATACTGGGGCAGGACGCTGTGGGGGCCCAGGAAGGTAGTCACGATATCCACCGGATGGGAGGCGTCCAGCTCCTTCATGGCCCGGAGCTGCTTTAATTCCGTATTCCGGTCCATGCCGTAGCCGCTTTTTCCCTCAACGGTGGTCACGCCGAACTCCAGCATCCGGTTCATCCGTTCTCTTCCGACAGAAACCAGCTCCTGGATGGAGGCGTCCCTGGTGGGGCCGACGGTGGCGTTGATGCCGCCTCCCCGCTCCATGATGGACATATAGGTGTCGCCCTTTAAGCGCCAGGAAAACTCCTCGGCCCGGTAGCCGCCGAAGATAAAGTGGGTGTGGGAATCCACGAAGCCAGGAAGAACGGTCTTTCCGGAGGCGTCCAGGACCGTATAGCCAGAGGCAGTTTCCGTACATGCGTCAGCCTGACCGGAGCCCTCTTCAAAGCCTGCCAGGAGATCCAGCTCCTCGGTGGTGCCGACGGCAAAGATCCGGTCGTCATGGATCAGAACGCCTCCGTTTTTTATAAGACCGATATCGGCCATTTCCGCGCCTTTTTTGGGAGCGGAGCCCCGGCAGGTCACCAGCTCGGAGGCGCGGCGGATATAAAGTTTTTTCATATAGTCTCCTACTTTCTCTGCAAAGGAACCGCCGGATGCGTTTCCAGGCGGTTCCGGCCTGGGCAGAAGGCTGCTCAGGCCGGGGCAGTATGGTTTATTTACATGCGTTGTTAAATACGCGCTCGATCAGCTCATCGTCGGCGATATAGGGCATCGTGATGGCGTCAGAGCCGGCAAATTTCTTATTATATTCGGCAACGGTCGCAATGGAGTGCTCGTTTCTTGCCCAGCTTCTTCTGGAAACGCCCACCATGGTATCCCACGGGATGGCTTCGCGGATGATCTGGTCCGTGAGCTCGGAGCCGTCTAAGACAAGGCCGAAGCCGCCGTTGATGGCCTTTCCGATGCCGGTGCCGCCGCCGTTGTGGAGAGCCACAAGGGTCATGCCGCGGGCTGCGTTTCCTGCATAGCAGTGGGTCGCCATGTCGGCCGTGAAGTTGGAGCCGTCATAGATATTGGAGGTCTCGCGGTACGGGGAATCCGTTCCGCCGGTATCGTGGTGGTCGCGGCCCAGCATCACCGGTCCGATCTCTCCATTTCTTACCATTTCATTGAATTTTAAAGCGATGTCGCGTCTTCCCAGAGCGTCCTGGTAGAGGATCCGGCACTGGGTCCCCACCACCAGCTGGTTCTTTTCAGCATCACGGATCCAGATCCAGTTGTCCCGGTCCTGGAAGCGGCGGTTGGGATCGATGATCTCCATGGCCGCATGGTCGGTCTTAATAAGGTCCTCATGCTTTCCGGACAGGCAGCACCAGCGGAACGGGCCGTAGCCGTAGTCGAATAACTCCGGTCCCAGGATGTCCTCCACATAGGACGGGAAGATGAAGCCCTCAGAGGTATCCACGCCGTTTTTGGAGATCTCCTTGTTTCCGGCGTCAAATACAGCCTTCATGAAGGCATTGCCGTAATCAAAGAAATAGGAGCCTCTTTCCACCAGAGTCCGGATCATATGGAAGTGGGTGGTCAGGGAACGGTTGACCAGCTCACAGAATTTTTCATGATCATGGTCCAGCATCTCAGTTCTTTCCTCAAAGGTCAGGCCCTGGGGGCAGTAGCCGCCGTCGTAGGGAACGTGACAGGAGGTCTGGTCGGAGAGCAGGTCGATATGGATGTTGTTGTTTACAGCATATTCCAGCAGGTCCACGATATTTCCGTGGAAGGCGATGGACATGGGCTCTTTCTTGTCCATATAGGTCCGGGCTGTACGGAAGGCCTCCTCCGGAGACTCGCAGATCATTTTTACCCAGCCCTGGCTGTGGCGGGTCTCGATCCGGGAGGAATCCACCTCGGCGATGATGCCCACGCCTCCGGCGATCTCGATGGCCTTGGGCTGTGCGCCGCTCATGCCGCCCAGTCCGCTGGTGACGAATAAGTGGCCGGCCAGGTTTCCTTCTGCGGGAACGCCTAAGAACTTACGGCCTGCGTTTAAGATGGTATTGAAGGTACCGTGGACGATGCCCTGGGGGCCGATGTACATCCAGCCTCCGGCTGTCATCTGGCCGTAGGAGGAGCAGCCCATGGCCGTTGCCTTTGCCCAGGTCTCTGGATTATCGCCCTCGCCCACCATAAGGCCGTTGGTGATGACCACTCTGGGGGCCTGCTTATGGGAGTGGAAAAGGCCCAGGGGATGGCCGGACATCACCACAAGGGTCTGCTCGTCGGTGAGGACCTCCAGATATTTTTTCAGGAGCTGGTACTGCATCCAGTTCTGGCATACCTGTCCGGTCTCGCCGTAGGTCACAAGCTCATAAGGATAAAGGGCCACATCATGGTTTAAGTTGTTGTCGATCATTACCTGGAAGGCCTTGCCCTGGACGCAGTTTCCCTTATATTCGTCGATGGGCTTTCCGTAGATCCTTTCCTTTGGCATAAAACGGTATCCGTAGATCCGGCCGCGGGTCAGGAGCTCTTCCATAAATTCGGGGGCCAGAGCCTCGTGGAGCTCCTCGGGCACATAGCGGAGGGCGTTTTTCACTGCCAGCTTCTTTTCATGGTCGGAGAGGGTCAGGTCGCGCATGGGGGCACGGCGGATCCCTTCCTTAAATACAGGATACTCCGGAAGCACCGGATCCAGCTTGATGGTCATGGCAGCGCCGATTTCTTTGTTGGTCATATGCATTCTCATCCTTTCTCTTTATAACAGAAACGTCTTAGTCTTTCTAAAATCTGCGGAACTATTCAGTTACTTAGAGTATATCACCAGAGAGTCAAAAAAACGTCAATAAGCTGGAATAGTTGACAGTTTTTTGGACGTTTTGTATACTTAAAGGCAGAAGAAACCAGCATCCGTGAGGGAACTGCGGCAGTACGGCCGCAAGGGAAAGTGAGGGGATACGGTGAAAAAAATTGAAATACGCCTGTTCGGGACTCCGGCCATCCTGGCAGACGGGGAACCGGTGGGCTTTCCATATAAAAAGGTGGAGGGCTTTCTTTATTATCTCTGTGTGAAAAAGCAGATCACCAGAGAGGAGGCCATCTGTCTTTTATGGGGGGATGAGGATGAGGCCAGCGGAAGGAAAAAGCTCCGGGACGCCATCTACCAGGTACGGAAAAAGCTGGATAAGGACATTATCCTGACTGCGGGCCATACGGGGATCGCCCTGAATCCGGCCTGTCCCGTGTCCATTGACTGGGATCATGTAAAAAAGGGCCATCTGGGAGAGCAAAAGCCGTTCCTGGAATATTTTTACATAAAAAAATGTCTGGAATTTGAAGAGTGGGTCGGCGGGATCCGGGCCATGCAGAGCGAGGAGTCTGTAAAAAATGCCTCTGGGAAATTCCGGGAGGCCAGAGAGAAGGGAGACATGGAGGCGGTCCAGAAATACGGCTCCCTTCTTATAAAAGAGGATCCATATGATGAAGAGATCTATTATGAGCTGATGAGCATTTATGCAGAACATGGCGATTATATCATGGCCATCCGCCTGTACTATGATCTGGAAAAGTGCCTGAAGGAGGAGATGGGGGTGGAGCCGTCCCGGAAGATCCGGGAGCTGTTCCAGCGGGTGTTCCATGTGAAGGAGCATATGAAGGCCGTGGGAGGCCCGGCGGACCTGCCCTTTGTGGGGAGGAAAAAGGAATTATTTTCTGTCAGTGAATTTCTGGAATGGGATCCCTCCGATCCGGTGAACTGCCTGGTGGTGGTGGGAGAGGAGGGAGTCGGAAAAACGGCGTTTCTGGAAAACAGCCTCCGGCTGGCCGCCTCCAGGCAGATGGTGACCTTAAAAAGCTCCTGCTACCGCCAGGGAACGGATTTTTTCCTGAACCCCTGGAGCGATATTTTACAGGAGCTGCGCCAGATCCAGGAAAACGGAGGCCCGGGATTTTTAAAGACCGGGGATGAGGAGCGCCTGTCCATGATCCTTAAGCTGGAAAACGCCGGAGGACCCGACAGCCGCCGTCTCACCTATTCCATGATCGAGCGGGAGATCATGGAACTGTTTTCCGGCCTTGCCCGCCGCTTCCGGGTCCTGCTGGCCTTTGACGATGTCCAGTGGATGGACCGGATGAGCCTCCAGCTTTTAAACCGGCTTCTGGGAAGCGCCTCCGGGGCCGGGACAGCAGTATTGTGTACTTGCAGCAAAAATGGGGAAATGGATGTGATGACATCTCTGGAGCCCCTGGTGCGGGAGGACAGGATCACCGTGGTCCGCCTGGAGCCATTTACAGAGGAAGAGACAGAGGAGATCCTGCGGCGGGAGCTTCCCCAGGTGGCAAAGGAGGCGGGAAAGTGCCGGTCCATCTATAAGACCACCGAGGGGAACGCCTTTTTCCTTCGGGAGATGATCAATCTGATCCGGAAAAAGGGCTTTACCCTGGAAAAATCCGCCAAGACCAATCTGGCCATCCAGACCCGGCTGTCGTCGGTGGGAGCCAGGGAGCGGGAGATCCTGGAATGTATGTCCGTGTTCCCGGAAAAGATCGGCATCGAGGAGCTGGAATATCTGATGAAGGGGACGGACCGGCTGACGCTCTTAAAGCGTCTGGAGAGGCTTTCCGAGGCCTTTCTGATCCAGGAGGTGCTGGTGGGCTGGAACGTGTATTATAAGTTCAGCCACCGCCTGTTCCAGGAATATGTGTATGAAAAGCAGAGTAATGGCAAGACCCTCCAGTACCACCGGATGCTGGCGGAATATTATGGGAGCCAGCCGGACCGGGGCTTCCGGACCCTGGCCCTGGCAGCCTACCACTATGATAAGTGCCATGACCAGGTCCAGGCGTACCGCTATCAGATCTACTATCTGAAGGAATTTTACACGGTCATCAACGAGAATTTCCCGGTGCTCCACAGCCCGATGCCGGAGCAGGGAGACGATTTCGGCGTCATGACCGGGGCGGAGCGGATGCTGGAGCTGGCGGAGCAGGTCATTGGATTAAAGGACGATTCCCCCATGATCCGGCAGATGAAAATGGAAATGCGCTATATCAAGGGACGGTATGAGATCGCCATGGGCGAGTATGACCGGGGAAATTCTGACATTAACTGCAGCATGGCCCTGGCCCTGGGGCTGGGGGACGACGAGGTTTACCTGGCATGCTTAAAACAGCAGATCTTCTGCGGGATCCAGACCGGGAACACAGAGCTGGTGGAGGAGCTGGTGGAGCACGGGCTCCGGTGCCGGGGCGGAGAGAAAAAGGACGAGTATGCCACCCTCATGCGCTTAAAGGGGCTCTGCTATATGCAGAAGGGAAAGTACGATGTGGCGGAGACCATGCTGCTCCAGGCCTTGTCCCTGTTTGAGGAGCTGGACCATGAGATCTACGGCGCGGGCGTGGCGGCCTGCTACAATTATCTGGGAGATGTATACAGGAAGCAGGATCATCTGGACGAGGCCATGGCCTATTATGGCCGCGCCCTGGCGGTGGGCGAGAGCCTGTCCTTTATGAACGGCCTGGGCCAGATCTACTCCAGCATGGGCCAGGTCCACTGTCTCAGAGGCCAGTATAAGGAGGCCATGGCGCTTCTGGAAAAGGCTGTGGAATGCCTGGAACGGAACGGCTACCGCTGGGGCCTGGAACGGGCCGAGGGCTGGCTCGCTCTCACCTGCATAAAGACGGGCGACCTAAAGAGCGCCAGGGAGCATTACAGGAAGGGGAGGGAGATCTCCGATAAGATCCGGAATCCGGAGACGGAACGGCTGCTTTCCGAGGTAGAGAAACGATTGGAGAATCGTCTGACATATTAGCATGATAAAGCGAAAGAGTTTGACGCTTTTTGGACGTTTTTTGTGTATAATGGATCCATATCCGACTGGAACTGGTAAAAATTTCAGCAAAATCACATAAGGAGAGGTAGCATATGCAGAAAGTTGTAATCACAGGCCATGACCTGACCGTGGACCAGATCATCGCCGTATGCCGCGAAGGCGCAGAAGTCGTTTTATCGGATGAGAGCAGAGAAAAGATCCTGGCCTCCAGACAGGTGGTCAACGAGCTGGTGGAGGAGAGAAAGGTCGTATACGGGATCACCACTGGCTTCGGTAAGTTCAGCGATGTGGTCATTTCCCAGGATGAGTGTAAGCTGCTGCAGAAGAACCTGATCATCACCCATGCGGTAGGCGCGGGAGATCCCTTTAAAGAGGACATTGCCAGAGGGATCCTGTTACTTCGTGTCAACAGCCTTTCCAACGGCTTTTCCGGCATCTGCCTGGAGACCGTGGAGACCATGATCGCCATGTTAAATAAGGGTGTGACTCCGTTTATCCCGGAAAAGGGCTCCCTGGGCGCATCCGGAGATCTGGCTCCCCTGTCCCATATGGTCCTTCCCATGATCGGTCTTGGAATGGCCTGGTATAAGGGCGAGCTGCTTCCGGGCGCTGAGGCCATGGAGCGGGCCGGGATCCCGGTGATCGAGCTGTCTGCCAAAGAGGGGCTTGCCTTAAATAACGGGACCCAGGCCATGACCTCTGTGGGTGCCCATGCTCTTCATGACGCCATTACGCTCTTAAAGACCGCCGACATCGCCGCTGCCTTATCCTTTGAGGCCCAGAACGGCGTTGTGGACGCCCTGGATGCAAGAGTCCACCAGGTACGTCCCCATGCAGGCCAGATGGCCACAGCCAGGAACTTATTAAAGCTCCTGGAGGGAAGCAGGAACGCCAGCCGCCAGGGAGAGATCCGCGTACAGGACGCTTATTCCCTGCGCTGCTGTCCGCAGATCCACGGAGCCAGCAAGGATGCGGTCAACTATGTGGGCGGCCGTGTGGACATTGAGATCAACGCCGTTACGGATAACCCGCTGATCTTCAGGGAAGACAGAAGCGGGATCTCTGGAGGAAACTTCCACGGACAGCCCATGGCTTTAAGCTTTGACTTCTTAAAGATCGCAGAATCCGAGCTGGCCGACGTTTCCGAGCGCCGGATCGAACGTCTGGTGAACCCGGCGTACAGCGGCCTTCCTGCATTCCTGACACCCAACGGCGGCGTAAACTCCGGCTTTATGATCGTCCAGTATTCGGCTGCCGCCCTGGTTTCTGAAAATAAAGTCCTGGCCCATCCGGCCAGCGTGGACAGCATCCCGTCTTCCGCAGGCCAGGAAGACCATGTGAGCATGGGGACCATCGCCGCAAGGCAGGCCGGCGAGATCGGCCGCAATGTGCGTCGTGTACTGGCCATGGAGCTGATGGTAGCCTGCCAGGGCATCGACATGAGAGGAAATAAGGGACTTGGAAAGGGGACCCAGGCGGCCTATGATCTTGTCCGCAAATGCGTGGCCCGTCTGGATGAGGACCGGGAGCTTTATGAGGACATCAACTACTGCGAAAAGATCATCGAGGACGGCTCTCTGGTCCGTGCCGTTGAGGAAGCCCTGGGAGCAGAGATCGAGTATTAAATATGAACATGGAGATAAAAAAGATCGGAAGAGATGCATGCCGCGTCTCTTCCTGGTCCGGCGGGACCACCACCGAGCTTTCCATCGCGCCGGAAAACGGGAATTACCAGAGCCGGGACTTTCTGTGGCGCTTAAGCTCCGCCACCGTGGAGCTGGAGGAGAGCACCTTTACGTCTCTCCCGGATTTTGACCGGATCATCCTAACCCTTGAAGGGGAGATGGACATATGCCACGACGGGGGACCATGGATCCATCTGGAGGAGTTTTCGCCCCATCGGTTTGACGGGGCCAGTGAAACTAAAAGCCAGGGACGGGTGACGGACTTTAATCTGATGTTAAGGAAGGGAGCCTGTACAGGGGACCTGGAGGTCCTTTCCGGTTCTGGAAGTGAACAGACAGAGGATGTGTACAGGACCCTGTTCTTTTACTGCCATGAGGGCCGGATGGAGGTCCTGGTTTCTGGACCGGAGCCAGTGATCCTGGATGAAGGCCAGGGGCTTCTGTTGCGGGGAATGCCGTCCGGGAGCCGGATCGCCTATGAGATGAGGCCAGGGACCCGGGCTGTGAAGGCAGAGATCCATGAAAAACATGAAAATGATAAAAATTAAAACAATCACAATAACAGAAAAACTGGAGGATGGGATCAATGGGAAATAAGTTGATCGAATGCGTACCCAATTATAGTGAAGGCCGCGATCTGGAAAAGATCGAAAAGATCGTAGAGTGCTTCCGTGCAAAAAAAGGCGTGCGGCTTCTGGATTACCAGACCGACCCCAACCACAACCGCCTGGTGGTCACTGTGATCGGTGAGCCAGAGCCTCTCCGCGATGCGGTGGTAGCTTCCTTTGGAAGGGCTGTGGAGCTGATCGATATGACGAAGCATGAGGGCCAGCATCCAAGAATGGGAGCCGTGGACGTGGTTCCGTTCATTCCGTGCCGCAATGCGACCCTGGAGGAGGCCGATGCCCTGGCCAAGGAAGTGGCAAAGACCGTGGGCGAGCAGTACGGGATCCCCTGCTTCTTATACGAGTCTTCCGCGACGGCTCCCCACAGAGCGAACCTGGCCAGCATCCGCAAGGGCCAGTTTGAGGGAATGGCAGAGAAGATGCAGGATACAGAAAAATGGGCTCCGGATTTCGGACCGGCCGCTCCCCATCCCACAGCAGGCGTCAGCGCAGTGGGAGCCAGGATGCCGCTGGTGGCCTATAACGTAAATCTGGGCACCGATAATCTGGAGATCGCAAACCAGATCGCAAGACGCGTAAGGAATATCAACGGCGGCTACCATTACATCAAGGCCATCGGCGTGATGCTGGAGGACAGAAATCTGGCCCAGGTATCCATGAACCTGACTGACTATACAAAGACGGCCGTATACCGTGCCTTCGAGGCTGTGAAAATGGAGGCAAAGCGCTACGGCGTTCCGGTGCTGGAAAGCGAGATCGTGGGACTCCTTCCCATGCAGGCTCTGGTGGACTGCGCCGAGTATTATCTCCAGGTGGCAGGCTTTGATCCGTCCCAGATCATGGAAAACCGTCTTTTAGAGGAGGAATAAACCGTGGCAGACTTAAAAAATTTATCTGTGGAAGAATTTGCGGCAGTGACCGGCTCTGACGCTCCGGCTCCAGGCGGAGGAAGTGTTGCGGCCTTAGCCGGAGGTCTGGGAGCCGCTCTGGCGGAAATGGTGGCGAACCTGACCATCGGGAAAGCGAAATATGCAGATGTGGAAGAGGAGATGAAGGGCCTGGCGGCAGAGGGAGCGGCTCTCAGAAAAGAGCTGATCGATTCCATCCAGAAGGATACGGAATCCTTCACCGCGTATATGAACGCCCTGGGTATGCCGAAAAATACCGATGAAGAAAAGGCGGCCAGAAAAGAGGCCATGCAGAACGGCTTAAAGGAGGCCGCAGAGGTGCCTCTGGCAGTTGCAGAAACGGCCCTTAAGATCTTCCATGTGGCTGGGGCTGTGGTGGAGCGAGGCAATGCCAACGCCGTTACAGACGGTCTGGTGGCTTCCATGATGGCCAGGACCGCGGTCCTCAGCGCCCTCCTTAACGTAAAGATCAACCTGGGCTCCATCAAGGACGAGGAATTTGTGGCCCGTATGGCGGCAAAGGTGGCAGAGCTTGAAAAGGCGGCCATGGACGGTGAAAAGGCGGTCATGGAGCTTTCCGCACTGACCAGGGATCTGGTGTAAAAAATACGAATATTAAAAAAATTGGAGACCCCGGGCGCTTTTTCCGCGTTCCGGGGCCTTCTTTCTGCCATTTTTTATAATAGTTTTATAAATAAGGTGGGAAAGTATGGTATAATAAAAAAAACATGTGAAAAAGGGGGAGCGGCGTTTATGAAGATCCGTACAAAGCTTGCCATCGCATTCCTCACCATCACAGTCGTTCCCATCACGCTGATCTATATGGCCATCATCGGGCTCAACAATTACCAGGCCAGGGTATTCAGCGAGACCTACGGCGTTTCAGAGGATGTGGATCTGTTTTCCGGCGCATCCATCCGGGTCTTCAGCCACTTAACGGAGTCCATCCAGAAGGAGATCGATAAGGTACTGGAGTCGGATACGGGGAAGTTCAGCAATGAGACGTACCTGGCGGATCTGAACGGGAGGCTTTCCATGAAGCACTCGTTCCTGGTGGTGCGGAAGGCGGAGGATCTGCTCTTTGTGGGCGATACAGCCACTGTGGAGGAGCTGAAGCAGGAGTTTTTCGGTTACGAGGACGCAGCAGCCCCGTCGTCCTGGAGAAATTTCCTGGACAAGGATACGGAGCACCTTTTAAAGATCCGGGAGTTCACCTTTCCGGACGGAGATGACGGCGGCGTCTATCTGGTGACCAATGTAATGGATATGGTACCGGAGGCCAAGTCCATGATCTTTGAGATGCTGGTCACCAGCGTAATGATCCTGTTCATCACAGGGGCGGTGCTGACGGTCTGGGTATACCAGTCCATTCTCCGGCCCATTGGAAAGCTCCAGGAAGCCACCAAGAAGATCCGGGATGGAAACCTGGACTTTACCCTGGAGGTGGAGGATGACGATGAGATCGGACAGCTCTGCCAGAATTTTGAGGAAATGCGGATCCGGTTAAAGGAGAGCACGGAGGAAAAGGTCCAGTACGATAAGGAAAGCAAGGAGCTGATCAGCAATATCTCCCATGATCTGAAGACTCCCATCACGGCCATCAAGGGGTATGTGGAGGGGATCATGGACGGCGTGGCCTCATCGCCGGAAAAGCTGGACAAATATATACGTACCATCTACCATAAGGCTAACGACATGGACCGGCTCATCGACGAGCTGACGTTTTATTCCAAGATCGACACCAACAAGATCCCCTATACGTTTTCCAGGATCAATGTGGCCAACTACTTCCGGGACTGCATCGACGAGGTGGGCCTGGAGCTGGAGGCCAGGGGCGTGGAGCTGGGATATTTCAATTATGTGGATGAGGACGTATACGTCATCGCCGATGCCGAGCAGATGAAGCGGGTCATCAACAATATTATTGGAAATTCCTTGAAATACATGGACAAGAAAAAAGGGATCATCAATATCCGGATCCTGGATGTGGGTGATTTCGTCCAGGTGGAGATCGAGGACAACGGAAAGGGCATCGGTCCCAGAGAGCTGCCGTATATCTTTGACCGGTTCTACCGGACGGATTCCTCAAGAAATTCAGCCAAGGGAGGAAGCGGCATCGGACTTTCCATCGTAAAGAAGATCGTGGAGGACCATGGAGGCAGGATCTGGGCCACCAGTAAAGAAGGGATCGGCACAGAGATCCATTTTGTACTGAGGAAGACAAGCGTGTAAAAGGAGAAGGTTATGAGCAGAATTTTGATCGTAGAAGACGAAGAGAGTATTGCGGAGCTGGAGAAGGATTATCTGGAGCTTTCGGGCTTTGAGGTGGAGATCGAGAACGACGGGGAATCCGGGCTTAAGAGAGCCCTGGAGGAGGAATTTGATCTTTTCATCCTGGATCTGATGCTGCCCGGCGTGGACGGCTTTGAGATCTGCAAGAGGATCCGGGAAAATAAGAACACCCCGATCATTATGGTGTCGGCCAAGAAGGACGACATCGACAAGATCCGCGGTCTGGGCCTGGGAGCCGACGATTATATCACAAAGCCCTTCAGCCCCAGCGAGATGGTGGCCCGGGTAAAGGCCCATATGTCCCGGTATGAGCGCCTCATCGGCAGCGGGATGCCGGCCAACGATATCATCGAGATCCGGGGCCTTAAGATCGACAAAACAGCCAGACGGGTCTATGTAAATGGGGAGGAAAAGAATTTTACCACCAAGGAATTTGATCTTCTGACCTTCCTGGCCCAGAATCCCAACCATGTGTTCACCAAGGAGGAGCTGTTCTCCAAGATCTGGGATATGGAGTCCATCGGCGATATCGCCACGGTCACGGTGCATATCAAAAAGATCCGTGAGAAGATCGAGATGAATACAGCCAAGCCCCAGTATATCGAGACGATCTGGGGCGTGGGGTATCGGTTTAAGGTATAAATACAGTTTAAAGACAGGATTTCCTTGTATTTGCAGGGAGATCCTGTTTTATATGGAAAAGTGTTCTGACAGAGCGGAGATT
Organism: Alitiscatomonas sp.; assembly: GCF_037242085.1. Classification (NCBI taxonomy): domain Bacteria; kingdom Bacillati; phylum Bacillota; class Clostridia; order Lachnospirales; family Lachnospiraceae; genus Alitiscatomonas; species Alitiscatomonas sp. The sequence continues at coordinate 15,691 of NZ_JAXXBR010000075.1, forward strand.
TTCTGCGTGAGCATAAAACAAGTTCATGCAAACTTATTGGAAAATTCACGTTTTCGTGATATGATGGTTTTTATGCAAGGAGGGATTCACTATGGCTATAACCTATAAAAAATTATTTCACCTTCTGATTGATAAAGGTATGACCAATGCCGAGTTGATGGAGAAGGCAGGTTTTAGTGCCAATATTATTACACGTATCAAACGGGACAATTATATTTCACTTGATAGTATTGAGAAGATTTGCAAAACTCTCAACTGTGGCGTTGACGATATTCTGGAATTTATACCTGATAAAAAGGAGAACGGGAACAATGGTTGATATAAAGAAAGAACAAGAGCGTGATGAGCTGCACCGTGCGATATGGGCAATCGCTGATGAGCTCCGTGGCGCCGTGGACGGTTGGGATTTCAAGAACTATGTTCTTGGCACGATGTTTTACAGGTATATTTCCGAAAATCTGACCAATTACATTAACTCCGGAGAACAGGATGCCGGTGATACTGATTTTGATTATGCCAAAATATCCGATGCCGGAGCAGAGGAAGCCCGTGAGGGACTGGTTGAAGAAAAAGGATTTTTCATTCTGCCGTCTGAACTATTCTGCAATGTAAATCTCAAAGCCGACAATGACGAAAATCTGAATGAAACCCTGGAGCGTGTGTTCAACCATATTGAAACATCCGCAAAAGGTTCTTCCTCTGAAAGCAGCTTTGCCGGACTGTTCGACGATTTTGATGTGAACAGCAACAAGCTCGGTTCTACCGTTGCAAAGAGAAACGAGCGCCTTGCAAAACTTCTGCATGGTGTAGCTGATATGAACCTTGGCGATGTGAAAGACCATGATATTGATGCCTTTGGCGATGCTTATGAATATCTGATGACCATGTACGCATCTGGAGCAGGGAAATCCGGCGGTGAGTTCTTTACCCCTGCCGATGTTTCCGAATTGCTTACCAGACTCGGCACGGTGGGCAAAACTGAAATCAACAAAGTTTATGACCCTGCGTGTGGATCTGGCTCGCTGCTTCTGAAAGCGGAAAAGGTTCTCGGCAAGGATGCCGTCAGAAATGGCTTCTACGGACAGGAAATCAACATCACTACTTACAATCTCTGCCGTATCAATATGTTCCTGCATGATGTTGGCTTTGATAAGTTCGATATTGCCTGCGAAGATACTTTGACAGCACCGCAGCATTGGGACGATGAACCGTTTGAGCTGATTGTTTCCAATCCCCCTTATTCTATCAAATGGGCTGGCGATGATAACCCTCTGCTGATCAACGACCCTCGTTTCTCTCCGGCTGGCGTTCTCGCACCGAAGTCCAAAGCCGACCTTGCATTTATCATGCACTCCCTTTCCTGGCTTGCATCCAATGGCACGGCGGCGATTGTCTGCTTCCCCGGTATTATGTACCGTGGTGGTGCGGAGCAGAAAATCAGAAAGTATCTGATTGATAATAACTTCATCGACTGCATCATCCAGTTGCCGGGCAATCTGTTCTTCGGAACTTCCATTGCTACCTGCATTATGGTTCTGAAGAAAGGGAAAGCCGACAACAAAACCCTGTTTATTGATGCTGCGGGCGAGTGCATCAAGGTCACGAACAACAATAAGCTGACACAGGAAAATATTGAAAGAATTGTGGAGACCTTTGCAAATCGAACCGAGGAGCCACATTTCTCCCATCTGGCAGGCTATGGGGAAATCGCAGAAAATGACTATAACCTTTCCGTATCTGCATATGTGGAAGCAGAGGACACCAGTGAGAAAATAGATATTGTAAAGCTCAATGCAGAAATCAAAGAAATTGTAGCTCGTGAGCAGGTGCTCCGTGATGAAATTGATAAGATCATTGCAGAAATCGAGGTGGGCGTATGAGTGGTGAATTTCAGTTTTTAATATACCAGTCTTCCGAGGAAGATGTTTCGGTAAATGCGGTAATTCGTGATGAAACAATTTGGCTGACGCAAAAATCCATGGCGGAATTATTTGATGTAGATGTACCTGCGATTTCCAAGCACCTGACTAATATATATGCTGACGGAGAGTTGATGAAAGATTCAACTATTTCCAAAATGGAAATAGTTCAACAAGAAGGTACCCGCCATGTAAAAAGAGAGCAGAATTTTTATAATCTGGACGCTATTATTTCCGTTGGTTATCGTGTTAATTCCCGTAGGGCAACACAGTTCAGGATTTGGGCAACAAGCGTCTTAAAAGAGTATATGATCAAGGGCTTTGCAATGGACGATGATCGCTTAAAGCAAGGGAAAACAGTGTTTGGCAGGGACTACTTCCGTGAATTGCTGGAAAGAGTCCGTTCTATCCGTGCCAGCGAGCGTCGCATTTGGCAGCAAATCACGGATATTTTTGCTGAATGCAGTATCGACTATGATAAGAATGCACAGATTACCCATGACTTTTATGCAATGGTACAGAATAAATTTCATTATGCTATCGTAGGGCAGACTGCGGCAGAAATTGTGTATACTAAAGCAGACAGGACCAAAGAAAATATGGGACTGACAACATGGAAAAATGCACCGGAAGGTCGTATTTTGAAATCTGATGTAGTGGTTGCGAAAAACTATCTGGAGGAAAAGCAGATTCGCCAGCTGGAACGAGCCGTAACCGGATATTTTGACTATATCGAAGACCTGATAGAGAGAGAAAATACTTTTACCATGGAGGAATTTGCTGCCAGTGTGAATGAATTTCTGGCATTCCGAAGATATGATATTCTGCGTGACAAGGGAAAAATCTCCGGTAAAATGGCAAAAGAAAAGGCTGCTGTTGAATATGCAGAATTTAATAAGACACAAAAAATCACTTCTGATTTTGATAAGGCGGTCAAACGGATGTTGAAGGCAGGTGATCAGGAATGAACAGGCTGGATGAACTGATTCAAGAGTACTGCCCGGATGGGGTGGGATATAAAACGCTTGGCGAAATCGCAACCGATATTTTCCGTGGGTCAGGGATAAAGCGTGACCAGGTTACCGAAGATGGAATTCCTTGTGTTCGTTACGGAGAAATCTACACAACTTACGATTTTCAGTTATTCAGCAAACGAAGATGACCCAGAAGACCTGCCTGCCGGACAGGCAGGTGTTCTGCAGGAAGAAGGCTTTGACACGGAAGCTTTGGATCAGACTTCCAGAGATTTTCTTGAAAGTGTCATTGCGGATTATAATGCTGCGTTTAACACCAACTTTGACACTTCCGCTGATAAGTTTCAGAACTACTACAAGGATTTGTCTATGCGAGTGAAGAACCGTGAAGTGGATTTGCTGATTGTCGTGAATATGTTCCTCACAGGCTTCGATGCCACAACGCTCAACACCTTGTGGGTGGACAAAAATCTGAAAATGCACGGACTGATCCAGGCCTATTCCAGAACCAACCGTATTCTGAACTCGGTCAAGACATATGGCAATATCGTCTGCTTCCGTGATTTACAGAAAGCCACAGATGATGCAATCGCTCTTTTTGGCGACAAGAATGCCAGCGGCATAGTTCTTCTAAAGAGCTTTAGGGATTACTGGAATGGCTATGAGGACAACAACGGTAAGTATCATCCTGGTTATGTTGATTTGCTGGAAAAGCTGGAAACAGAATATCCTCTTGGTACTCAGATCGTTGGAGAGCAGATAGAGAAAGATTTTATCAGACTGTTCGGCTCTATCCTTAGTATGAGAAATATACTTTCGTCCTTTGATCAGTTTGAAGAAATGGACAGTATTGCTGCAAGGGATTTGCAAAATTATCAGAGCATCTACCTTGACCTGTATGATAAGTACCGTAGAAAAGATGAAGCTGAAAAAGAAGATATCACGGATGATATTGAATTTGAAATTGAGCTTATCAAGCAAGTGGAGATCAATATCGACCACATCCTGATGCTGGTTGAAAAATATCACGAGGGCAATTGTGAGGACAAAGAAATTCTCATTTCTATCCGCAAAGCAGTGGATGCAAGCATACAGCTTCGGAGTAAGAAGGAGCTGATTGAAGCCTTTATCAGCCGTGTCAATGTTGATACCCGGGTTACTGCTGACTGGCGTAAATTTATCCTGGAGCAGGAAGAAAATGATTTGACTGAAATTATCACGAACGAAAAACTTAAGGCAGAGGAAACAAGAAGGTTTGTTGATAATGCGTTCCGTGACGGAGCATTGAAGACGACAGGAACGGAGATAGACAAGCTCATGCCCCCTGTTTCACGCTTCGGCGGTGGTGGCAGAGCCAGGAAGAAGCAAGGTGTCATTGAAAAATTGAAAGCTTTCTTTGAAAAATACTTTGGGCTTGGAATTGCAGAGTTCAGAACCAGGGAACAGGAGCAGTCAGTTGTTTATGAAATCGAGCCGGCCTATCAGATAGCAGCCGAAGAGCGTGCACCGTATGGAACGAAAGAAAATTAAACAATAGCTGGCCTGATATGCGGCCAGAAACCCTGTATTCCAATGGAATTTTTCTGTATTTTATGCAAAAATATAAATATCGGTTGAACATTCTGCCTGAAAGAATTATAATAAGAACAGTGAGAATTTTTTGGAAAAGGAAAAGGGGATTATGAAGTACAAAACGCGGTTCTTTCTATTCTTTTTTGTGATGGTACTGTTTAATCTGGCGGCAAATTTCGCCCATCCGGTGACTCCGACGGTGATCCAGGATCTGAATCTCCATGATTACATGTTCGGACTGGCCCTGGCGGCCATGATGCTCACCAACTTCCTTCTGTCGCCCTTCTGGGGAAAGATCAACGAATACATATCCTCCAGAATGTCTCTTCTGATCTGCTGCATGGGCTACGGCGTCGCCCAGATCTGGTTCGCCTACGCCACCACAGAGCTTCAGATCGTCCTGGCCAGGATGTTCGCCGGACTTTTTACCGGCGGTATTTTTGTGAGCTTCCTGACATACATTGTAAATACGGCGGCTCCGGAGGACCAGGGAAAATATCTGACCATCAACGCCACCATAAAAAGCGTGGCCAGCGCCTTCGGCTATATGATCGGCGGCTTCCTGGGGGAATTTTCTGTGAAGCTGGCGTTTCTGGCCCAGGCGGCCCTTCTGATCGCCGTGGCTGTGGGCTTTTATCTGATCTGTCTGCCGGATGGAAAGACCAGCTTAAAGCAGGTGCCGAAAAAGCAGCTGATGAAGGAGGCCAATCCCTTCCAGGCCTTTGCTGACAGCCGTAAATTCATGAGCGTGGCCTTTGCCATGCTGTTTGCAGTGAATATCCTGATCAACTTTGGAAACACGGCTTTTGACCAGGCGTTCAACTACTACTTAAAGGATGTGCTGGGGCTGACCTCGTCCTATAACGGGATCATCAAGGCGGCTGTGGGTCTGGTATCCTTTGTGGCCAATACGACGCTCTGTATCTGGATCATCACAAAGACAAAGATCCGCCGGTCCATGGCAGTGATCATTGCCGTCTGCACAGTATCGGCCCTGGGAACGGCCCTGGTGCCCAATATCGGGATCTTCATCGCCCTGGGCGTGATCGTTTATGCGGGATATTCCGTCAGCGTGCCGGTGCTCCAGAGCATGATCACCGTCCAGTCCAGACCGGAGCAGAAAAACCTGGTCATGGGATTTTTCAACGCCACCCAGTCTCTGGGCAGCATTGCCGGTTCCCTGACAGCCGGATTTATCTATTCGGTCCATGCAAAGCTCCCGTTTTTCTGTACCTTTGTGATCTATGGCTTTGGAATGCTGGCAGCCATTGGATATATGAGATACAGGGGAGGGAAAAACGCGGCAGAGTAAGGACGGACAGCCGCCGATGGAAACGCTGTTGTTCCATATGAAAAGATGCCGCTTGACACATGGCGGCAGAACTGTTATAGTATCATACGAATGAAACTGGGGAAGATTCGGGGAAGGCCTGGATCTTCTCTTTTTTGCTGGCAAAACCGCCCTGGACGGCGGGGAGCCATATATATGGAAGTTAAACAAAGAAAAGGAAATCAGACAATGGAAACAGTAAGATTTGACGAATTAAATTTAGATGAGCGCATTCTGCGCGCAGTGACAGACATGGGCTTCGAGGCTGCCTCCCCGATCCAGGCCCAGTCTATCCCCGTCCAGGCAGAGGGACTCGACATGATCGGCCAGGCCCAGACCGGTACGGGAAAGACGGCGGCCTTCGGCATCCCGCTGCTGGAGAAGATGGATCCGGAAAGCAGAAAGACCCAGGCCATGGTCTTATGCCCCACCAGGGAGCTGGCCATCCAGGTGGCTGAGGAGATCCGCCGCCTGGCGAAATACATGTCCGGGATCAAGGTCCTTCCGGTCTACGGAGGCCAGGAGATCGTAAAACAGATCCGTTCCTTAAAGGGCGGAGTCCAGATCATCGTGGGAACTCCGGGACGCGTCATGGATCACATGAGGAGAAAGACCATCCGCACCGATGAGATCCGGACCGTGGTGCTGGACGAGGCCGACGAGATGTTAAACATGGGCTTTCTGGAGGATATGGAGACCATCTTAAGCGCTCTTCCCGAGGAACGGCAGACGGTGATGTTCTCTGCCACCATGCCCCAGGCCATTGCAGACATTGCAAAGAAGTTCCAGAAGGATCCGGTGATGGTGCGGGTGGTAAAAAAGGAGCTGACCGTTCCCAAGGTGACCCAGTATTATTACGAGGTGAAGCCCAGGAATAAGGTGGAGGTCATGTGCCGTCTGCTGGACCTGTATTCCCCTAAGCTGTCTGTGGCCTTCTGTAATACGAAGAAGCAGGTGGATGAGCTGGTGCAGGCCCTCCAGGGCCGCGGCTATTTCGCCGAGGGCCTTCACGGGGATCTGAAGCAGGAGCAGAGGGACCGTGTCATGGACAGCTTCCGGAACGGAGCCACAGAGATCCTGGTGGCCACGGATGTGGCGGCCCGGGGCATCGATGTGGATGATGTGGAGGCAGTGTTCAACTATGACATCCCCCAGGACGACGAGTATTACGTCCACCGGATCGGCCGGACCGGCCGTGCAGGAAGGGAAGGCCGCGCCTTCAGTCTGGCTGTGGGCAGCGAGGTCTATAAGCTCAGGGATATCCAGCGGTTCTGCAAGACGAAGATCGTGCCCCAGTCCATCCCGTCCTTAAACGATGTGACGGCCATCAAGGCGGAAAAGATCCTGGATGAGGTCCAGGAGATCATGAATGACGGAGAGCTGGAGCGGATGACGGCCATCATTGAAAAGCGTCTTCTGGCTGAGGATTATTCCTCTCTGGAGCTGGCAGCCGCCTTCCTTAAAATGTCCATGGGCGACGATTATGAGGATATTGCCGAGGATGTGAGACCTCTGAGGGATCTGGAGGATCTGGGCAGGAGAGGCGGATCCCGGGGCCGCGACGGCCGGGGCCAGAGAGACGGCCGCGGAAATTACCGGGGAGGCCGGGGAGGACGCTTTGACGATCTGGACGAGTACGAAGGCCGCCGGTCGGGCAGGAGCGGTATGGCAAGCCTCTTTATCAACCTGGGAAAGAACCAGAATGTGAAGCCGGGAGATATCCTGGGAGCCATTGCGGGAGAGACCGGGATCCCGGGCCGTATGGTGGGGAGCATCGACATGTATGATAAATATACCTTTGTGGAGGTTCCCAAAAACCAGGCGGAAATGGTCATGGAGGCCATGAAGCAGGTGAAGATCCGCGGAAAAAATGTCCGGGTGGAGATCGCCAACCGGAAATAGGGTATTTTCTATATTTTGTATAAATTTTCGTTCACAAATATCCTGGAATATGGTAAAATATACATAACTGTCCGGCGGCTTTACAGTTTTGTGCAAAAAAAACCGAACAGGGATTTCGTCCCATGCGGGGGAAATATCTAAAGCAAGATCCGGGAGGAACGATCTATGACTGGAAAATACATGGCTTATGTTGGTTCTTATTCTTATACGGGAAAGGCCAAGGGGATCACGGTCTACGATGTGGACGTGGAAAAGGGGAAATTCATCTACCGCTGCGAGGTGGAGGTGGATAATTCCTCTTACCTGACCGTATCCAGGGATAAAAAAATGCTGTACTCCATTGCCGACGAGGGCGTGGTCTCGTTCCGCATCCTGCAGAACGGCAGCCTGTCCAGGGTGAACAGCGCAAATATCAAGGGAATGCGGGGGTGCCAGATCTCCACAAGCCCCGAAAACGACTATATTTTCGTGTCCGGCTACCACGATGGAAAGGTGACGGTGCTCCGGCTGAACCCGGACGGTTCTGTGGGCCATATCACCGACGGCGTATTCCATAAGGGACTGGGGAGCGTGGCAGAACGGAATTTCCGTCCTCACGTGAGCTGCAGCCGTATGACGCCGGACAAGAAGTTTTTAATGGTGGCGGATCTGGGGATCGACCAGGTCAAGGTGTACCGGTTTGACAGAGGAGAGGGCCGTATTGCCCAGGTGGACACCATAAGGAGTGAGCTGGAGTCGGCGCCCCGTCATTTTGTATTCAGCAGCGACGGAAAATTTTTCTATCTGCTGCATGAATTAAAAAACGTGATCGACGTATATTCATACCAGACCGGAGACAGGACGCCCCAGGTGGAGAAGGTCCAGACCATTGCCACCACCGGCGACGATCCCAACCAGCTTACGGCAGCCTGTGCCATCCGTCTTTCCCCGGATGAGAATTATCTGTTCTGCTCCAACGCCGGGGACAATTCGGTATCCATGTATGAGAGGGACACAGAAACGGGAATGCTCACGCTGAAGTTCTGTCTGCCCATCAGCGGGGAATACCCCAAGGACATTGCCATTTTCCCGGACGGCCAGCATCTGGCAGCCATCAACCACGGGGGAAATATTTCCTTCTTCCATATCGACTATGAGAAGGGGCTTCTGGTTATGAGCGACCGGAGCGTTGCGGTCAATGAGCCCAACTGCTGTGAAATCGTAAAAATAGGTTAGGAGATGTAGATATGGCGGCTGGATCGACCATTGGAACATTATTTAAAGTGACCACCTGGGGAGAATCCCATGGAAAGGCCATCGGCGTGGTGGCCGACGGCTGTCCTGCGGGACTGGCTCTCTGTGAGGCAGATATACAGGCTCTCCTGGACCGGAGAAAACCGGGCCAGAGCAGATTTACCACCCAGCGGTCCGAGGGCGACCAGGTGGAGATCTTATCCGGCGTATTTGAAGGAAAGACCACGGGAACGCCCATTTCCATGATCGTGTGGAACCGGGACCAGCGCTCCAGGGACTATTCGGAGATCGCCGGCTGCTACCGGCCTGGTCATGCGGATTATACCTTCGATGAGAAGTTTGGCTTCCGGGATTACCGGGGCGGCGGCCGGTCCTCCGCCCGGGAGACCATCGGCCGGGTGGCGGCCGGGGCCATTGCAGAAAAATTTTTAAAAGCCCTGAATATTTCTGTCTGCGCCTACACCCGCTCCATCGGTCCTGTGGAGATCTCCTCCGGGCCGCTGGCGCCGGGTGCGGAGGCGCTTAAGACGGCGGCGGAAAACCCCTTATATATGCCGGATCCAGAGGCCGCAGAGCGGGCTGCCCGGTATCTGGAGGAGCGGATGGCAGACCAGGATTCTGCCGGAGGCGTGGTGGAGTGCGTGGTGTCGGGGCTCCCGGCGGGGTTGGGAGAGCCGGTGTTTGAAAAGCTGGACGCGAACCTGGCCAGGGCCATCCTTTCCATCGGAGCCGTAAAGGGCTTTGAAATAGGAGACGGGTTCGCGGCCGCCAGATCCAGGGGATCGGAAAATAACGACGGCTACCGCATGGCGGCAGACGGCTCGGTGGTAAAGACGGCCAACCATTCCGGAGGCGTTCTGGGAGGGATCAGCGACGGCAGCGATCTGGTATTCCGGGCGGCCTTTAAGCCCACACCGTCCATTTCCAGGAGCCAGGAGACCGTAAGCCGCACTGGGGAAAACATAGAGCTTTCCATTAAAGGCCGCCACGATCCTGTGGTGGTGCCGCGGGCAGTGGTGGTGGTGGAGGCCATGGCCGCTCTGACCGTGATGGACATGCTCCTGGTGTCCATGAGCTCCCGGCTGGATATGATCCAGCTGTTCTTCCAGGTGGAGAACGTGGAGGGAACGGACACAGAGGGGAATTGATCCCGGAGGATTGCCGGAAACCCGGAAGACGGGGCTGTCATGAAAACGGCAGAGGCCGGTGAATAAAAGAATGGAGGAAATGAGCATGAAGATCGTCATTGGAAACGACCACTCCGCAGTGGAGTTGAAAAACATCATCAAAGCGCATCTGGAGGAAAAGGGCTATGAGGTCATGAACGTAGGGACCGATACCTCTGATAGCTGCGATTACCCAGTATATGGAGAAAAAGTGGGCCGGGCCGTGGCTTCCGGCGAAGCAGACCTGGGCATTGCCATCTGCGGCACCGGCGTGGGGATCTCCCTGGCTGCCAACAAGGTAAAGGGGATCCGGGCCTGCGTGTGCAGCGAGCCCTATACGGCAAAGCTTTCCAGAATGCACAATAATTCCAACGTTCTGGCCTTTGGGGCGCGGGTAGTCGGAAGCGAGCTGGCAAAAATGATCGTGGATGAGTGGCTGGCCGCTGAGTTTGAAGGCGGACGCCATCAGAGACGGGTCGATATGATCATGGATATAGAAAACCGCTAGAAGGTTGAAAAAGGACTGGAGCCGGGAGGGCGCCAGTCCTTTTTGAGTGAGTATAAAAGGGAGTTATATAAAGGGGAATTATGGGATTTAGAAATCTACCTCTGTTCCATAGTAGGTGCAGACGAAGAGCTTTTCCATCTGCTCCGGTGTGATGGATCTGGGGTTGGAGCCTGTGCAGGCGTCGCCCACGGCGTTTGCTGCGATCTCAGCCACTTTTGACTTGAACTCTGCTTCGTCGATGCCGAATTCTTTTAAAGTGGACGGGATATTTAAAGTCCGGTTGAATTCTTTGATCTTCTCGCAGAGAGCGTTTACCTGGGATTCCTCAGAGGTCCCGCCAAGGCCCACTCTTCTGGCAATGTCTGCATAGCGGCGTTTTGCTTCCGGCTCATGGGCATTGTATTTGATCACATAGGGCAGGTAGATGGCGTTGGCACATCCGTGGGGGATATGGCCTGTGGAGAAGGCTGCGCCTGTCTTGTGGGCCATGGAATGTACGATTCCTAAGAGGGCGTTGGAGAACGCCTGGCCTGCAAGACACTGGGCATAGTGCATCTGCTCTCTGGCATCCTGGTTGCCGTTATAGGAGGCCGGAAGGAAATCCAGCACCATTTCGATGGCCTTGATGGCTAACGGATCCGTAAACGGGGAGTTTAAGGTGGAAACGTAGGCCTCGATGGCATGGGTCAGAGCGTCCATACCGGTGTAAGCTACCTGCTTTGCCGGAAGGGAGGCAACCAGCACGGGATCCAGGATGGCAACGTCCGGTGTGATCTCAAAGTCTGCCAGCGGATACTTGATTCCTTTGGAGTAATCTGTGATAACGGAGAAAGCAGTTACCTCTGTGGCAGTTCCGGATGTGGTGGGAATGGCGCAGAAATGTGCTTTCGTGCGCAGCTTCGGGAAGTTAAAGGGAACGATCAGATCCTCGAAGGTGGTATCCGGATGCTCGTAAAAGGCCCACATTGCCTTGGCAGCATCAATGGGGGAGCCGCCGCCGATGGCTACGATCCAGTCGGGCTCGAATTCCTGCATGGCCTTTGCGCCGCGCATTACGGTCTCTACGGAAGGATCCGGCTCAACGCCTTCAAAGAATCTCACTTCCATGCCGGCTTCTTTTAAGTAGCCCTCAATCTGATCCAGGAAGCCGCCCTTTCTCATGGAGCTGCCGCCGGAAACTACGATGGCTTTTTTTCCGGAAAGGTTCTTTAAGTCCTCTAAAGCGCCTTTTCCGTAGTACATGTCTCTCGGTAATGTAAATCTCATCATAACTGCATACCCTCCTAAAAGATTCGGAAATTCATATGTTTACCTTATAGTTAATATTTTAACGATATTTTTGCCAAATGTCAAGTACCTGGAGAGAAAATGTGAAAAAAATAACATTTGCAAACCACGGACCGCCATGCTATACTGGATAAAACGCAATGGACGTTAAAAACTGAATAAAACAGCGGGTGTCAGACCGGATGTGATCCGGGTCTGGTGAAAAGGGAAACAGGTGTGAATCCTGTACGAACTCGTCACTGTATTTAGGGAGCGGAGGCCATGTTCTGCCACTGGGAAACCGGGAAGGCGGCCGATGCGATGATCTATGAGCCAGGAGACCTGCCCGGCTGTTGTACGGGAACTTGCAGTTCCGGACCACGAGTAACTGGTAGTACGGTGATTTTTGTGCAGGGGCCCCTTTACTTATTTTTAATAAGCAGAGGGCTTTCTTTATGTGCGCGCCTGACCCTGGACCATATGGGCAGCAGGCCTGGGATCCCTGTATTTTCCGGCTCCATTTCCTCCGTCCGGAATACGCCCGGCGCGCGGAAAATAAAAATGGAGGAATGAAGAATGAGGAAAAACAAAATGGCAGGATTGATGGCAGGTGTGCTGGCGGCAGCCCTGTGGATGACCGGGTGTTCCGGAAACGGAGGTACAGAAACGAAGCCGGCGGCGGCAGGCGCGGAGACGGGGACAGAAACGGCAGGAACGTCTGCGGAGAAAGAGGGATCCCAGGCTTCCGGAGAAGAGAACAAGGAAAAGGAGGGGGCTGCATTGACAGAAAATAAGGAAACAGGAAAAAGAGCGATCCTGGTGGTGAGCTTCGGCACCAGCTACAACGAAAGCCGGGAGGCTACCATCGGCGCCATTGAGAAGGCCATCGCAGAGGCATTTCCGGAGACAGAGACACGGCGGGCCTTTACCAGCCAGATCATCATTGATAAATTAAAGGAACGGGACGGCCTGGAGATAGACAATGTAAAGGAAGCCCTGGACCGAGCGGCGGCAGACGGGATCACGGAGCTGGTGGTCCAGCCCACCCATCTGATGGACGGCTTTGAATACATGGATCTGGCAGAGGAGCTGGAGGAGTATGAAGGGAGCTTTGAACAGGTGGTCCTGGCGGATCCGCTGCTGACCAGCGATGCGGATTTTGACGCTGTGGCAAAGGCCATTACAGAGGCCATGGCGGAGTACGACGACGGGAAAACGGCGTTCTGCTATATGGGACACGGAACCGAGGCCGATTCCAACCAGGTATATCCCAGGCTCCAGGAAACCCTTAAGGAGGCAGGATATACGGATTACTTCATCGGCACAGTGGAGGCAGAGCCGTCTCTGGAGGATGTGACCGCTTCTTTAAAGGAAGCCGGCGGTTATAAACGGGTGGTGCTCCGGCCGCTGATGGTGGTGGCAGGCGATCATGCCAATAACGATATGGCCGGTGATGACGAGGACTCCTGGAAATCGGTCCTGAATAAAGAGGGATACGAGACGGAGTGCGTCCTGGAGGGGCTTGGACAGATCCCGGCCATCCGGGAGCTCTATGTACAGCACACGAAGGCTGCCATGGACAGCCTTGCCAGATAGGAAGCGGGGAGAGGCGGATGAAATATGTAAGGAACAGCCTGGCGGCTCTCCTTGCGGCAGCAGCCGGCATGGTCTTCATGCCGGCTGCTGCTTATGGGGCGTCAGAAGGCCGGGAGGCCGCAGAGGCCATTGGACAGGAAAGTGCCGTCCCTGTACCCGGATATGCGCTGAAGGACGGGACGTATCCCATTGAGGCAGAGTCCAGCTCCTCCATGTTCCGGATCGTCCGGGCAGAGCTTACGGTGAAGGATGGGAGTATGAAAGCAGCGGTGACCCTGGGCGGAAAGGGATATCTGAAGCTGTTCATGGGAACGGGAGAGGAGGCTCTGGACGCTGATCCGTCCCAGTACATAGGATTTTCGGAGGACGCAGACGGAGCCTATACGTATGAGCTTCCGGTGGAGGCCCTGGACCAGGGGCTGGAATGCGCGGCCTTCAGTAAAAGAAAGCAGAAATGGTACGACCGGCAGATCGTTTTTAAAGGAGATACCCTTCCAAAGGAAGCCTGGGTCCTTCCGGCAGAGGCCGGACTGGAGGACGGGAGGTACTGGATCGACGCAGCCCTTTCCGGAGGAAGCGGCCGGGCGTCAGTGGAGTCTCCGGCGGAGCTTACAGTAAAGGACGGCCAGGCATCGGTGCGGATCACATGGAGCAGCTCCGCCTATGACTATATGGCGGTATATGGGAAAAAGTACCTTCCGGTCAGCGAGGAGGGCAATTCAGCCTTCCAGATCCCGGTCTATGTGTTTGACGGCCCCATGCATGTGGCCGCGGATACCACAGCCATGGGGGATCCCCATGAGATCCAGTATACCCTGACCTTTGACCGGAGCACAGTGAGAGCCATGAAAAAAACGGCGGGGACCGGTTTCTGGATGGCGGCGGGAGCAGCTTTTCTGGCGGCGGGAGCCAGCGGCTGGTTCTGGATAAGAAAAAAGAGGAGGGCGGCATGAAGAGGAGCTGGAAGGCAGGGATAAAAAAACAGGCGGTCATCCTGGGGATCTGGGCGGCGGCGGGAGCGCTTTTAACGGGCTGTAAAGCGGCCGGAGGATCCGGAACCGGGAACAGGCTCCGTCCCCTGGAGCTTTCTTCCCTGGAATATACAGGGCGGCTGGAGCTGGAGTATGCAGAGCAGTTTGCCGTGGATCTTTACCAGGACGGCTTCCAGGTGCTGACTGTGGCCGACGGGAGCCGTATGCTCCTGGTGCCGGAAGGGAAGGAGGCCCCGGAGGATGTGCCGGAGGAGACGGCTGTGGTATACCAGCCGGTGAAAAATATCTATCTGGCGGCTTCGGCGGCCATGGACATGTTCCGGGCCCTGGACGCTTTGGATACGATCCGGCTTTCCGGGACGGATGCAGACGGCTGGTACATCAAAGAGGCCAGGGAGGCCATGAAAAGCGGGAAGATCCTTTATGCCGGAAAATACAGCGCCCCGGATTATGAGCGGATCCTGGCGGAGGGCTGCGGCCTGGCTGTGGAGAATACCATGATCAGCCATGCGCCGGAGGTAAGGGAAAAGCTGGAAAGCTTCG
The DNA here is from genome assembly GCF_037242085.1 of Alitiscatomonas sp. Lineage (NCBI taxonomy): Bacteria > Bacillati > Bacillota > Clostridia > Lachnospirales > Lachnospiraceae > Alitiscatomonas > Alitiscatomonas sp. Next base: position 30,692 of record NZ_JAXXBR010000075.1, read on the forward strand.
GGATCCCGGTGGCAGTGGACTATTCCAGCTACGAGACTGAGCCTCTGGGCCGCATGGAATGGATCAAGTTTTACGGAGCCCTCACAGGAAAAGAGGAGCAGGCGTCCGCTGCATTTGACGAACAGAAGGCAGCTATGGAGGCGGCGGCAGGAGGCAGCGAAGAGGCGGCTTCCGGAGACGGCGCAGATGTGGATCCGGCCCGCGGAGCAGAGGGGGGACGTGTTCCGGAGGAGGGCAGAAAAAAGACCGTTGCGTATTTTTATATTACGGCCGCCGGTATGGTCAATGTGAGAAAGTCCTCGGATTATGTGCCGAAGCTCATCGAGCAGGCGGGCGGAGAGTATATTTTTAAGGATCTGGGGACTGGAGAAAGCCGCAGCTCGTCTGTGAACATGCAGCTGGAGGAATTTTATTCCTCAGTAAAGGACGCGGACTTCCTTATTTATAACAGTGCCGTGGACGGCGGGCTGGAAACGGTGGAGGAGCTTTTGGGAAAGAGCGGGCTGCTGGCGGACTTTAAGGCGGTTAAGGAAGGAAATGTGTGGTGTACGGCCAGGGACCTTTATCAGAGCTCCATGGCTCTGGGGACCTTTGCAGAGGACATCCGGGCCATGCTGACGGGCCGGGGGGAAACGGTCTACCTTTACCGGCTCCCGGCCGGAAGAGAGGAGGAGCAGTGAACAGAAAGCGGAACGGGCATTTAAAATATGGACTGGATTTTGCGGCGCTCCTGGCGCTGCTTCTTCTTTTCCTGGGCTGGAGCCTGTGCGCCGGAAGTGTGGAGATCCCGTTGGAGGAGGTGGCGGAAGTATTTGCCTGGAAGCTGGGATGCGCTCCGGCTCCCGGCGCTTCGTCTGCGGCCGGGATCGTCTGGGAGATCCGGTTCCCTCGGGCTCTGGCAGCCATCCTCTTAGGCGGAGCCCTGGGGCTTTCCGGCTATCTTCTCCAGACCTTTTTCCGGAATCCCATTGCAGGTCCCTTTGTTCTGGGGATCTCCTCCGGGGCAAAGCTTCTGGTGGCATGTCTGATGGTGTTCTCTCTGGGCCATGCTGTCCGGGTGACATCTGCGGCCATGATCCTGGCGGCCTTTGCTGGAGCCCTGGCCTCCATGGGACTGGTGCTCCTTATGGCCGGAAGAGTGGAGCAGACGGCGGGGCTGATCCTTGGAGGCACCATGATCGGTTATATCTGCTCGGCAGCTACGGACATCCTGGTGACCTTTGCTGACGATACAGATATCGTAAATCTGCACAACTGGTCCCAGGGCAGCTTTTCAGGCATTTCCTGGGAGAATACGGCAGTCATGTGCCTGGTGGTGCTTCCCGCCTCGGCAGCCGTATTCCTTCTCTCTAAGCCGGTGGCTGCGTACCAGATGGGAGAGGTCTATGCAAAAAGCATGGGGATCCATGTGGGCCGTCTCCGGGCCTGGATGGTGCTCTTATCCAGTCTTTTATCAGCCTGTATCGTGGCCTTTGCCGGTCCGGTGTCCTTTGTGGGGATCGCCGTGCCCCATCTGGTGAGGAGCCTGTTTGGGACCTCCCGGCCTCTGGTGCTGATCCCGGCGTGCTTTCTGGGAGGGGGCGTGTTCTGCCTGTTCAGCGATCTTCTGGCCAGGACTCTTCTGGCGCCGGCAGAGTTCAGCATCAGCACAGTGACCGCGGTGCTGGGAGCTCCGGTGGTGATCGCCGTTATGATGAAGAAATACCAGAGGAGGGGATAAAGGTGGGAAACGGCTGTTTTTATGCGGACCGGCTGGCGGCCGGATATGGGAAAAGGCCAGTAGCGGAGGGACTTTCCTTTCATGCTGGCCGGGGAGAGATCGTGACCCTCATAGGCCCCAACGGAGCCGGAAAGTCCACGATTCTTAAGACGATCTCCGGCGGACTTGCGCCGATGGGAGGGGAGCTGGTGCTGGACGGCGTTCCCATGGAACGGATCCCCAGGAAAGAACGGGCCAGGAAGCTGGCGGTGGTGTTTACGGAAAAACTCCAGGGGGAGCTTATGACCTGCCGGGATGTGACGGCGGCGGGGCGGTATCCCTACACCGGGCGGCTGGGACTTTTATCAGAGAAGGACCAGAGAGCCGTGGATCAGGCCCTGGAGCTGGTCCATGGAACCGACCTGGGGGACCGTCCCTTTGACCGGATCAGCGACGGGCAGCGCCAGCGGATCATGCTGGCCAGGGCGCTCTGCCAGGAGCCGGAGATGATCCTTCTGGACGAGCCCACCTCCCATCTGGATGTGAAGTATAAGCTGGAATTCCTTTCCCTGCTCCGGGAAATGGCCAGGAAAAAGGAGCTTTCAGTGATCATGTCCCTCCACGAGCTGGATCTGGCGGAAAGGATCTCGGACCGGGTGGTGTGCATAAAGGACGGACGCATGGACCGGTGCGGAACGCCGGAGCAGGTCTTTACACCGGGATATGTGGAGGGGCTGTTCGGGATGACTGCCGGGAAATTTGACGCGGCTGGGGGATCTGTGGAGTTTTCTGTTCCTGGAGGCGCTGTAAAGCCGGAGGACCTCCCGGAAAATGCGGTATTTGTGATCGCGGGGAACGGCTCGGGGCGGCAGGTATTCCGGAAGCTCCAGAGAGAGAACGTGCCCTTTGTCACAGGGATCCTGTTTGAAAATGATCTGGATCTCCCGGCGGCGGAGGCCCTGGCTGCCCATGTGGTGAAGGTTCCCCTGGGGCCAGTGCCGGAGGAGGCTGTGAGGGAGGCCAGGGCGTGGATCCGGCGGTGCCAAAGGGTGATCTGCTGCCGGACGGGCTTTGGAGTATGGGAGAAGGAAAACGAAGATCTGTTTAAGTATGCAGAGCGGTCAGGAAAGACCGCAGGAGAATCGTAACAGACAGCCGTGTGGGAAGACGCCCGGCTGGACTGTTACGAATAATAAAAGCGGCTTCCGAATAGAATGGTAACGACCAATTCATAGGGAGCCTTTTTTATGGCAGTGAGAATGAAACGGCCGGGAAAACGCGTCCTGGCGCTTTTGGGGATCCTGGCGGTATTTGCCGCCGGCTGCATTGGCTTTACGGGCTGCCAGGGCGGCAGCGGGGATACGGAAAAGATCCGGGATCTGGAATTTACAGTGACGGGAGAGGGGGAGGTCCCCCAGGCCCTGGCAGAGCTCATCGGAAAAAAGAGGGAGAAGCCCTTTAAGCTTACATATGCGGACGGGCAGGATATGTATATCGTCATCGGGGAGGGCCCCCAGACCGGAGGCGGATACAGCATTACCGTTAAGGAGCTGTATCTGACAGAAAATTCAGTGGTGATACGGACCGAGCTTCTGGGGCCGGAAAAGGGGGAGGCCACGGGAACGGATCCGTCCTATCCGGTGCTGATCGTGAAAACAGAGTTTTTAGAGGAGCCGGTGGTATTCCAGTAGGCGGATGCAGGAAGGTGCCCTTTGCTGTCCCGGCAGCCGGGAAGCTGGGACGCCGGGATGCCTGTCCTCCGGGCCGTACGGAAGCCTTTGGCCGGAAACTGCTTTACCGCGGCCGGATTTTCTGGTAGAATGGGGAAACATACGGATAAAAGAAAACAGGAGAGGTACAGGATGGAGACACGGTACGAGGAGGAGGGCCTTAAGGAAAGGACCAGAGAGATCGAAAAAAGCATTATCAAACGGTTCCGGAAGGAGATCTGGAGGCCCTTTGTGAAGGCACTCAACGAGTATGAGATGATACAGGAGGGCGATCAGATCGCAGTCTGTATTTCCGGCGGAAAGGATTCCATGCTCCTTGCCAAGTGCATGCAGGAGATCTTAAGGCACGGAAAGATGGAATTCGGGTTAAAGTTTCTGGTGATGGATCCGGGCTACCGGGAGGAAAACCGGAAGCTGATCCATGAGAACGCCAGGATCCTGGGGATCCCGATCCACGTGTTCGAGACGGAGATCTTTGACACGGTGGTGGATGTGGAGGACTCCCCCTGCTACCTCTGCGCCAGGATGCGGCGGGGAAACCTGTACGCCAACGCCAGGGAGCTGGGCTGCAATAAGATCGCCCTGGGCCACCATTTTGACGATGTGATCGAGACGATCCTCATGAGCATGCTCTATGGGGCCCAGATCAATACCATGATGCCCAAGCTCCACAGCACCAATTTCCAGGGCATGGAGCTGATCCGCCCCCTGTACCTGGTGAAGGAGGCGGATATCCTGGCATGGAAGGAATATAATCAGCTTCAGTTCTTACAGTGCGCCTGCCGGTTTACGGAGGAGAGCAGCCGGAGACAGAACGAGGAGCTGTCCAAGAGGAAGGAAATGAAGAAGCTGATCGGGGAGTTCCGGAAGACCAGCCCGTATATTGACATGAATATTTTCCACAGCGTGGAAAATGTCAATACAGACGCCTGCATCGGATATATACGCCGGGGAGAGCGCCATCATTTCCTGGAGGAATATTAAGAAGGACGCCATCATACATTTTTGTAAAGCAAAGGCTTTGGAAAGGTGTGGTGGCGTTTTTATGATGGAGCTGGTGAAAAAGCATATCCATATGAACCGGAGAAGCGGCAGCGTTGCGTCCCAGATGACCCTGGACGATGATTTTAACGTGCCGGATACCATGGAGGACGTGGAGCAGCTGATCTTAGAAAGAGGAGAGATCCAGATCGAGTCGGCGAAGAACCAGGGGGAAAAGGTGGAGGTCCGGGGACGGCTGGATTTCCGGGTGCTGTACCGGACGCCCGGCGGACAGGTCATGACCCTGGCCGGAAACCTTCCCTTTGAGGAGCGGGTGAATATGCCGGGTCTCCTGGAGAACGATCATATCCAGGCCGGCTGGGAGTTAGACGATCTGAAGCTGGGGATCATCAATTCCCGGAAGCTGAACGTAAAGGCCCTGGTGACCTTAAAGCTCCAGGCGGAGACCCTTTTCGACGCCGAGGCGGCGGAGGACGCGAGATTTGACGGGGACGTGGAGACCTTAAAGAAAACCATAGCTGTGGCGGCCTTAAGCGCCCGGCGGAAGGATACGTTCCGGGTCCGGGAGGTACTGTCCCTTTCGGGAAATAAGCCGGATATCGACACCCTTCTGTGGCAGGACATACGCCTGCGGGGCGTGAATACGAGGCCCCTGGACGGGAGGATACGCCTGGACGGGGAGCTGATGGTGTTCGCCATTTATTCCGGGGAGGCCGGTCAGGTGCCGGTCCAGTGCCTGGAGGAAACGGTGCCGTTTTCCGGCGAGGTGGAGCTGGAGCCCTCAGTGGAGGAAATGATCCCCTTTATCACGGTGCGTCTGGTACATAAGGAGCTGGAGGTGAATCCGGATTCGGACGGAGAGATGCGGGAGCTGTCCGTGGATGCGGTCATGGAGCTGGATATGCGGCTTTATGAGGAGAAGGAGCTGGAGATCTTAAACGATCTGTACGCCCTGGACCGGGAACTGGATATGGATACAGGAGAGGCGTGCTTTGACCAGATCGCCGCCAGGAACCAGCTGAAGACCAGGCTCCAGGAAAAGGTGGATCTGCCGGTGGGGCAGCGGATCCTGCAGATCTGCCACAGCGACGGAGACGTGAAGCTGGATGAGGTACAGATCCGGGACGGAGAGCTGTCCATGGACGGCGTTCTGGAGGTGCAGCTTCTGTATCTGACTGCCGACGACTCCTCTCCGGTGGGAGCGTCCACAGAGGTGCTGCCGTTCCATATGACGGCCCAGGTACCGGGGATCACAGAGGACAGTGTTTACCAGATGGAGCCGGGACTGGAGCAGATCTCTGCCGTGATGCTGGGCGGCGACAGCGTGGAGATCAAGGCGTCGGTGACCATGGATGTGCTGGTGCTGAACCAGGTCTGCGGCCAGGTGATCCTGAATGTGCGGGAGGAGCCCCTGGATACGGAACGGCTGAAGCAGATCCCGGGGATCGTGGGCTATGTGGTACAGCCGGGGGATTCTTTGTGGAAGATCGCCAGAAAATTCCATACCAGTGTGGATGCGGTCATGGCAGACAACGGGCTTACGGATCCGTCCATCCAGCCTGGAGATAAGCTGATCATCGTGAAGGCGGTGGGGGAACGGGCCTAGGCGGTGCCGGTCTGGCGGGCAGTATCCCCGTCAGGCCGCATATAAGGCGGCAGGGATCTGAAAAATGAAAGAATGTCTGGTTGCATTTCGGGCAAAATACCATATAATAGAGTATAAGCCGGAAGACAAAAGCGGACTCACACAGGAAAACGCATCCGGCCGGTGCTTGATATAGATCCGGAACCAGTGCCCGAAGGGCTGTCCTGGCCGGGGCGGCGATGGCAGCCTTAAGATGCCGTTGCCGTTTACATAACATGAGGACGGATGGATATGAACTACACATATCTGCTGGAATGTGCGGATAAAACCTTTTACTGCGGCTGGACCAACGATCTGGAAAAGCGTGTGAATACCCATAATATGGGACGCGGGGCCAAGTATACGAGGCCCAGAAGGCCGGTGGTCCTGGTCTATTATGAGGCCTTTGAGACCAAAAGGGAGGCCATGAGCCGGGAAGCCGCCATTAAACGGATGACGAGAAAAGAAAAAGAAGCCCTTGTGAGAACACAGGATAAGACAGCAGGAGGAACCAGGTGAAACATAAAACAAAGAAATTACTATGCAGCGTGCTGGCATTCTGCCAGCTTTTTGCCATGACGGCCTTTGCACGGCCCGACTGGCCGTCGGATACGGGGATCCAGGCCGAGGCCGGGGCCCTGATGGACGTGGATTCGGGGACCATGATCTTTGGCCAGAACAGCCATGTGGAATATCCGCCTGCCAGCATCACAAAGCTTCTGACTGCCTTGATCGTCCTGGAGCATGCGGAGCTTTCCGACACGGTGACGTATTCAGAGACCGCCATGAACAGCGTGGAGGCGGACAGCGGCAATAAATACAGCCTGGCCATCGGCGATACAATGACGGTGGAGGACTGCCTGTACGCCCTTCTTCTTTCGTCGGTGAATCAGTCGGCCAACGCCCTGGCAGAGCATGTGGCGGGAAGTATCCCGGCGTTTGTGGATATGATGAACCAGAAGCTGGCGGAGCTGGGCTGCAATGAGAGTCATTTTGAGAATCCGTCGGGTCTCAACGGAGATACCCAGAATGTGTCGGCCTATGATATGGCAAAGATCGCCTGCGCGGCGTTCCAGAATGAAAAGCTCCTGGAGATCAGCTCCTCTGTGTCCCATGAGGTCGGCCCCACCACTAACAATCCCAACGGCTTCACCGTGCGCCAGGAGCACCGTCTGGTGATCACCGAGGATACGGCCAGCGAGTTTTACTGTCCTGAGGCGGTGGCTGGAAAGACCGGGTATCTTTTAAAGGCAGGAAATACGCTGGTGACCTATGGGGAAAAGGATGGAAGACGGCTGGTGTCTGTGATCTTAAAGGGGAGTCCCCGCCAGTATTTCCTGGACGGCAAGGCCCTTTTACAGTTCGGCTTCGACCGCTTTCAGAATGTGGGGATCGCAGAAAACGAGACCCGGTATGTGACCGGGGAGGAGGCCGTGGACATCGGCGGCACGTCCTATAACCCGGCAGATCTGATGGTGGAGGAAGGAAAAGTGGTGACTCTGCCGGAGGAGGCCTCCTTCGGTGATGCAGAGCTTTCCCTGGAAGCCCTTCCGGAAGGAGCGCCTGCCAATGCGGTGGCCCTCCTCCAGTACGTTTATAATGAAAGAAAGGTGGGACAGGCCTACCTCCTGGATAAGACGATCCAGGTACCGGCTGAAACGGAGCCTTCCGGCGGAGACGCCGCAGAGCCTGGAGCAGAGGATGGAAGCGGGGAGACCGGAAGCGCCGCCCAGGAACCGGAGGATACAGAGGAGCCCACAGAGACGGCCTCTGTGGATCCGGAGAAAACAGACGGAAGGTTTTCCATGAAGCTTCCGAAGGCGGTGATCCCTGGTGTGATCCTGGCGGTCCTGGCAGCCCTTGGGGCCGGTCTCTGGATGGTCTGGATCCGGAAGAGAAGGAAAGAAGAGGCGGAGGCAGCCGCCCGGAGACGGGAACGCCGCCGGCAAAGACTGATGGAAGAGGGGCCGGAGGCAGCGGCAGAGTTTAACCGCCTGCTGGAAGAAAAGAAAAACAGGAGCCAGGGCCGGGGACACCGGCGCTAGCTCCCTGGATCAGGCTGCGGCCAGATAGCCATACATCATCATATAGTGACAGAAGCTCCCGCCCATGACGAACAGGTGAAAGATCTCGTGAGACCCGAAATTTTTATGCCTGGAGTTGAAAAGCGGGAGCTTTAATGCATAAATGACGCCTCCGGCGGTGTAGATGATCCCTCCGGCCAGGAGCCAGCCGAAGGCGCCTGGAGTCAGGGAGGACAGGATCTGTCCAAAGGCTGTCACACAGATCCATCCCATGGCGATATAAATACAGGAGGAAAACCACTTGGGACAGCTGATCCACAGGGCGTTGATCAGGATGCCCACGGCTGCAATGGCCCACACCAGGGCCAGGAGCCGGTATCCGGCAGAATTTCCCAGAACGATGAGGCATACCGGCGTATACGTTCCTGCGATCAGGACAAAGATCATCATATGGTCGATCTTCCGGAGGAGCCGGTTGACGCCTTCAGAAATATCGAAGGTGTGGTAGACGGTGCTGGCAGCGTATAAGAGGATCATACTGACGATAAATACAGCCAGGGCCGCCACGTGGAGCCGGTCGGTGAAAAACGCGGCCTTCAAAAGCAGGGGAGCCGCAGCCAGGACCGCCAGGATCATTGCGATAAAATGGGTAAGGGCGCTGCCGGGATCCTTAACACTGAGTTTCATACACATACCTCCAATCAGAAAATGGAATATAATTTTTAATAATATATAATGTAGTTTTAAAAACTACATCTAACTTTTTTATATACTATATCACTTTGCCTTAAAATATGCAAGGGGTTCGGAAAATATTTTTATCATCAAAGTAAATGGACAGAAGGAAAGGAAGGACCATGGTACAGGTATTATATGCAGATAAGGATATTCTGGTGGCGGTGAAGCCTGCGGGAGTGGAATCCCAGGCGGCGAAGCGGTTTGCGCCGGATATGGTCAGCGAGATCCGGAAATATCTGGTTATCCACAAGTTATGCACGCCGGGAAAGGAGCCCTATGTGGGAGTTATCCACAGACTGGATAAGCCTGTGTCAGGGGTAATGGTGTATGCATTGTCTAAAAATGCTGCCGCAGCCTTGAGCAGACAGGTCCAGGACCGGAAGCTGGAGAAGATCTATGGGGCTGTTGTATGTGGAAAGCCGGAAAAAGATGTGGATAAGCTTGTGGATTATCTGGAAAAATCCGTGGATGGAAATGAATCCTATGTTGTGGATCATGGTGGAAAATGTGGAAAACGGGCTGAACTGTCCTATGAGGCTCTGGAAAGCCTGGAGGACGGGGGAAACGGGATCCTGACGCTTTTACGGATCCGTCTGGAGACCGGACGCCACCACCAGATCCGGGTCCAGTTTGCATCCAGGGGCCTGCCGCTCTTTGGGGACCGGAAATACGGAACAGGAGCGGCCGCCGCAGCAGGGCCCCTGGCTCTCTGCGCCATGTCCCTTTCCTTTGTCCATCCGTCCACAGGAAAGCCCATGACCTTTTCCGTGCCTCCGTCCGGCGGCGCATTTTCAAAATTTAAATTTTTCCAGGACGCATAAGGAAAGGAATCCGGCCCATACTAAGTGGTGTACAAAGGAAGTACAAAACAGAAACGGGTGATTCCATGGGTAAGCCGGGCAAAAAACTGAAGAAGATCTTTCTGATACTGGGAATTACCGGGGCAGTCTACGGAGGCTTCAAATACCTCCTGCCCCTGGTGGTTCCCTTTTTGTGCGCCTACCTGGCGGCCATGTGGATGGGACCGTCGGTCCGGTATTTTGAGCGGAGGCTCACGATCCGGCTGGGCGGGAAGGAGCGCAGGATCCCTGCGGCGGTCATCGGCGGCGTGGAGCTTCTTTTTATGGGAGCAGTCCTGGGCTGGCTTTTTTATCTTGGCAGCAGCCGGCTTCTGGCCCAGGCCAGGCTTTTCATGGTCCGTCTTCCGGAATGGCTTTCTGAGGCCGACCGGGTCCTTACAGGCCTGTTTTTAAGCCTGGAGGAGAAGATGGGGCTGATGCCGGAAAGCCTTGTGGGCCTGGCCAGGGAGCTGGTCCGCGACGCGTCAGAGGCCGTGCGTCAGGCCTCCCTTCCTCTCCTTATGACCAATTCTGTCAGCGTCCTGGCCTGGGCGGTCCGGGCTGTGGTATTTCTGGTGCTCTTTTTTGTGGCCGCAGTCATGACCCTGGAGGAAATGGATGAGATCCGGGAGAAAAAGAGCGGATCCATCTTCCACCGGGAATTTTCTGTCCTGGGAAGACGGATCGCGTCGGCGGGCAGCGCATGGTTTAAGACCCAGCTTGTGATCATGGCGGTGACGGCCATGATCTGTACCCTGGGACTGACCCTTCTGGGGAATCGGTATTCGGTGCTGCTGGGCCTGGGGATCGGGCTCCTGGACGCCCTTCCGGTGTTCGGGACCGGAGCGGTGCTGGTCCCCTGGGGAGCCTTCCTTCTCCTGGAGCGCCAGTGGTGGAGGGGGGCGGTGCTCCTTTTTATTTACGGCCTCTGCTATTTTATCCGGCAGTTCCTGGAGGCAAAGCTCATGGGAAGCCGCATGGGCCTTTCGGCGCTGGAGACCCTGTTCTCCATGTATGTGGGCCTGGAACTGTTTGGCGTGTCCGGCTTTTTTTTAGGGCCTGTGGGACTGCTCATCATTGAGGATCTGGTGAAGCTCTACGGAGAGGATGGGGAAAGCCGTTGACTTTACTCATCTGACGTATTATCATAGACGTATTCCGGGTCCTCTGGCAGCCGGAGTTTCCGGAGCCGGGGACCATTGATCTGTTTACGCGGGGGAGAAAGAAAATGAATGAGAGATCTGGATCGAATCTGAAGGCCAAGCTGATCCTCTTAGCCGGAGTGTTCAGCTGTTCCATGTCGTCGGCGTTTTTCCGGTATATGACGGCGCCCAGTACCATTGCAGCCACCTACCGGCTGGGCTGGACGGTGCTTTTGCTGACGCCGCTTATTTTTTCCAAAAGGGAGACCAGGAAAGAGCTGCTTTCCTTAAAAGGGAAGGATCTGGCCTTCTGCGGCCTTTCGGGCCTGTTCCTGGCCATGCACTTTGTGGTATGGTTTGAGTCCCTGAGCAACACGTCCATTGCCAGCTCCACGGTGTTAGTCAATACGGAGGTGGCCTTTGCGGCCTTCGGATACCTGATCTTTTTCGGAAAGAAGATCCGGAAAAAGGAGATCCTGGCCATCGGGATCGCCTTTCTTGGAAGCGTGGTCATCGCCATGGCCGATACGGGAGGCGGAGCCGGAAAGAACGCAGTCTTAGGCGATATCCTGGCGCTTTTAGCGGCCTTTTTCTCGGCCTGCTATACGCTGATCGGGACCAGGGAGCGGAGCCATATGAGCACCATGGTGTATACATACGTCCTTTATTGGGGCTGCTTTTTATCCCTGCTGGTCTTCGACGCCGTTTCCGGCGTGCCCATGACCGGCTATGAGCCCATTAACTGGATCATGAGCCTGTGCCTGGCTGTGTTCTGTACCCTTTTGGGCCACAGCGTATTCAGCTGGAGCCTTAAGTTCTTAACGCCCACCTATGTGAGCACAGTGAAGCTGGCGGGGCCGGTATTTGCCTCCGTATCCGCGATCCTTCTGTTCGGGGAGATCCCGGGACTGATCCAGGTGGCGGGAGCTGCGGTGGTGCTGGCGGGCGTCTATCTGTACGCGAAAAATTCGTAGGAGGAGGACCATGGATCAGTTGGAAAAAGTGGGAAAAAAGCTCCTGGGCTCCCAGATCGAGGATTCTCTGATGGAGTACATATTAAATGAGCCGGTGGCCATCGGTGAAAAGCTCCCCAATGAATTCGAGCTGGCGGAGAAGTTCGGCGTGGGACGGAGCACCATAAGGGAGGCAGTGAAAAGCCTGGTATCAAAGGGCGTCCTGGAGGTGCGGAGGGGCTCGGGAACGTATGTGGTGAGTACCAGCTCCCTGGAGGAGGATCCTCTGGGGCTTGGCCGGTTTGAGGACAAATACCACCTGGCCCTGGAGCTTTTTGAGGTGAGGCTCATGCTGGAGCCGGAGATCGCCGCCCTGGCCAGCGAGTACGCGTCGGAGGAGGAGAAGGCGCAGCTTGAGTCTCTCTGCGACCAGGTGGAGCGCCAGTATACTGCCGGGATCAACCATATTAAAAAAGACATTGAATTCCATACCTGCATTGCAAAGTGCAGCCGGAACCGGGTGGTGGAGATCCTGATCCCCCTTATCAACTCCAGCGTGTCCACCTTTGCGACCCTGACCCGCCGGCAGCTGATGAAGGAGACCATTGAGACCCACCGGGCAGTGACCAATGCCATCCTGAAGGGAGATTCGGTGGGGGCCAGGTGCGCCATGATCATGCATCTGACCTATAACCGGCAGAAGCTCCTGGAGCTTCTGGAGGCCCAGGAAAAGGACTGGGAAGGCCGGAAAGAAGGGGAATAGGGCCAGGGGGCAGACGTCTGATGAATGACGGCAGATGTCCGGCCGGACGTATTGTGCAGAATGAATGAAAACAGCGGGTCCCAGACGGGAGAAACCGCTGTTTTTTTGTGCGAAAAAGAGAAAACCAAGGAAGAACATCTGATGTATTGACAATAATAGTCAAAATAAGTACAATGAAACCAGGATGTCATAAGACATCTGATGTATTTAAGAGTGAATCCAAAGAGGTATGTAAAAACGGGAGGTATGTTCACTATGGAAGCTGTAGCTTTAAACCCCGGCAGGCTGGTAGCCGCCGCTGTGATCGGACTGGTACTGCTGCTGGTCCTGATCATCAAATTTAAGGTGCAGGCAATGGTAGCGATCCTGATCGGCGCCATCGCCATCGGTCTTCTGGCCGGAATGCCCTATGAGCAGATCGTAACAGCCGTCAATGACGGTATCGGAAACACATTAAAGGGAATCGCCCTGTTAGTGGGCCTTGGATCCATGTTCGGCGCGATCCTGGAGGTCTCGGGAGGCGCCCAGACCCTGGCTGTGACCATGGTAAAGCGGTTCGGTGACCAGAAGGCCGCATGGGCCCTGGGTATCACAGGCCTTGTGATCGCCATGCCGGTATTCTTTGACGCCGGCCTGATCATCCTGATCCCCCTGGCCTTCTCTCTGGCCAAGAGGACGAAGCGTTCCTCTCTGTTTTATGCGATCCCGCTTTTAGCGGGTCTTGCGGTGGGCCATGCGTTCATTCCGCCCACACCGGGTCCGATCCTGGTGGCCAACATGTTAAATGTGGACCTGGGCTGGGTCATCGGCGTCGGGATCTTCTGCGGTATCTTTGCCATGATCGTGGCAGGACCGGTATGGGGCTCCATCTGCGGAAAGAAATATATGGTTCCGGTCCCGGAGCATGTGGCAAACCAGGCAGATATGGATGAATCCAAGCTCCCTGGCTTCTGGACCATCGTCGGGATCATTTTGATCCCCCTGGTACTGATCATCCTGGACTCTGTGGCTGGAGTGGTCCCGGCCATGGAAAGCCTCCGTCCGATCGTAGGCTTCCTGGGTGAGCCCTTTGTGGCCCTTCTGATCGCCACCGTTGTGGCAATGGTGATCCTGGGCGTAAAACATGGATATACCATGCCGGAGCTGGAAAAGATCATGACAAAATCCCTGGAGCCCACAGGACTGATCCTTCTGGTAACAGCCTGCGGCGGCGTGCTCCGCTATATGCTCCAGTATTCCGGCCTTGGCGATATCATCGGCCAGGCAGTATCCTCTGCAAACCTTCCCATCGTTGTGGTGGCCTTTGTGGTGGCAGCCCTGGTAAGGATCTGCGTGGGTTCCGCAACTGTGGCTATGACCATGGCGGCCGGGATCATCGCGGCCATGCCGGAGATAGCGGGCCTGTCCCCCTTATATCTGGCCTGCACCACGGCGGCTGTTGCCGGAGGGGCCACTGTCTGCTCCCACTTTAACGATTCCGGCTTCTGGCTGGTAAAATCCCTGGTGGGAATGGATGAAAAGACAACGCTTAAAACATGGACCATCATGGAGACCCTGGTGGGAGGAACCGGCTTCCTTGTGGCCCTGATCATTTCATTCTTTGCATAAATAGTTCAGTTTTTCTCAGATTAGAAAAGGAGCGGCAGTTATGAAGTTAAAAAGTCAGGAAATGCGGGAGCTGGCTCCAGAGCTGGATCCCTTACGTATCGGTACGGGCTGGAAGCCGGAGGATCTTTCCAAGCCCCAGGTTATGATCGAGAGCACCTTTGGAGACAGCCATCCGGGCAGCGGCCATCTGGATATCCTGGTGGAAGAGGTAAGAAAGGGCGTGGAAGAGGCCGGAGGCCACGGAGCCCGGTATTTCTGCACGGATATCTGCGACGGCGAGAGCCAGGGGACCGACGGCATCAATTACAGCCTTGTGAGCCGTGAGATGATCGCCAGCATGATCGAGATCCATGCCAATGCCACGCCCTTTGACGCCGGCGTATATCTGGCAAGCTGTGATAAGGGGCTTCCGGGAAATCTCATGGGCCTGGCCCGGGCTGACGTTCCGGCCATCGTGGTCCCCGGCGGCACCATGAACGCCGGTCCGGATATGCTGACCTTAGAGCAGTTAGGCAAGTACAGCGCCAGATACCAGCGGGGCGAGATCGACGAGGAAAAATTAAACTGGGCCAAATGCAACGCCTGTCCCAGCTGCGGAGCCTGCTCCTTTATCGGAACAGCATCCACCATGCAGATCATGGCCGAGGCCCTGGGCCTGGCCCTTCCGGGAAGCGCGCTGATGCCGGCCACCAGCCCGGATCTTCTGGATTTTGCCAGGGAAGCCGGCCGTCAGGCCGTGAAGCTGGCGCTGACTCCGGGAATGAAGCCCAGCGAGATCGTGACTCTGGAGAGCTTTGAAAACGCCATTCTGGTCCATGCGGCTATTTCTGGAAGCACCAACTGTCTTCTTCATATCCCGGCCATTGCCCATGAGTTTGGGATCGAGATCACAGGAGATACCTTCGACCGTCTCCACAGGGGCGCCCACTATCTTCTGGATGTACGTCCGGCGGGAAGGTGGCCGGCAGAGGTGTTCTATTATGCAGGCGGCGTTCCGGCCATCATGGAGGAGATCAAGGCGCATCTCCACCTGGATGTGATGACCGTTACAGGAAAGACCCTGGGCGAGAATCTGGAGGAGCTGAAGCAGAACGGCTTTTATGAGAGATGCGGAAAATGGCTTTCCGAGTTCAACAGCCGCTATGGCGTGGCTCTGACAAAGGAGGATATCATCCGTCCCTATGATAAGGCCATCGGCACCGATGGAAGCATCGCCATTCTCCGGGGAAATTTAGCGCCGGAGGGGGCAGTGATCAAGCACACCGCCTGTCCCAAGGAAATGTTCAAGGCCGTTTTAAATGCAAGGCCCTTTGACAGCGAGGAGGAGTGCCTGGATGCAGTATTAAAGCACAAGGTCCAGAAGGGCGACGCAGTGTTTATCCGCTACGAGGGCCCCAAGGGCAGCGGAATGCCGGAGATGTTTTACACCTCTGAGGCCATCAGCAGCGATAAGGAGCTGGGCCGCAGCATTGCCCTCATCACCGACGGACGGTTTTCCGGCGCGTCCACCGGCCCAGTCATCGGTCACTGCAGCCCCGAGGCTGTGGACTGCGGTCCCATCGCACTGGTGGAGGAAGGCGATCTGATCGAGATCGACGTGATGGAGAGAAAGCTCAATATCATCGGGATCCATGGAGAGAGAAAGACCATGGAGGAGATCGACGAGATCTTAAAGGAACGGAGAAAGAACTGGAGACCCAGGGAGAAGAAATACCAGAAGGGAGTGCTGCGGCTGTTCAGCGAGCATGCGGCAAGTCCCATGAAGGGCGCATACCTGGAGTTTTAAGGGAATAAAAATGAGAGGGGCAGGTCCGCCATGGACCTGCCCCTTTGGCTGTTATTTACGCGGAAACCGTGTTTTTTATGGTTCCAGCAGCTCCAGATTGATGGATTTTTCTGTAAAGCCGTATTTTCTATACATTTCATACGCCGCCGTATTTTTTGCGTTGACCTGCAGCTCAATGGCGTCCATATTTTTTTCCGCCTTTAATCCTTTCAGAAAATCAAACATTTTATGTCCAACACCGGCTCCCCGATATGCTTCGTCCACAGCCATCCGGTCCACAAAAATAAGATCACGGGTGGTATGCGACGGACCTTCCACATGCTTAAACATGATCTGGAGGATCCCGATCACCTGGTTCTTTTCGTTTTCCGCAACGAAGAACGTATGGTCCTCTGCGGCCTGCTGAAACTCTTCCATTGACATCAGATGACTGGTATGTCTGTAAATATCCGGTCTCCATTCCACATGCATATCCTGTACCTGTGAAAGTATTTTTACAGCTGCATCGTAGTCCTGGGCCATGGCTGCCCTGATCTGAATCTGCATGATCCTCCGCTCCTTCTATAAAGTTTTTACGGATCCGTGAACCCTGTACGCGCCCAGGTCTTGCCGCCTTGCCGGCCGCCGGTCCAGGGAAAGCTCCTGCGCTGCAGGGCAGGTACCCGCTGGGATCATTTTAGCATAGGGAAAGGGGATTGTCCATGGAGATGAGCCGGAGGAAGGTGGATGGCGGAACTGTTATAATTGACAAGGGTAGAAAAAGGAATATAATAAAAGAAAGTTCTGGGAAATCCAGGGAATCGGGGCGGTTCATTATGTGGATGCTGTTTGCAGTACTTTCTTCGATATTTGCGGCGCTGACCTCCATTCTGGCCAAGGTGGGGATCGAGGGAGTGAATTCCAATCTGGCGACGGCGGTGCGGACGGTCGTTGTGCTCATCATGGCCTGGGGAATGGTATTTCTCACAGGCGGACAGTCCGGGCTTTCCAGTATCGGGAAAAAGAGCTGGCTCTTCCTGATCCTGTCGGGCCTTGCCACCGGGGCATCCTGGCTGTGCTATTATAAAGCCCTCCAGATGGGAGACGCGTCCAAGGTGGTGCCCATTGATAAAATGAGCGTTGTGATCACACTGATCCTGGCGTTTGTGTTTCTTCATGAGAGCGTCACGCCGAAGACCGTTCTGGGCTGTGTCCTGATCGGTGCGGGAACGCTTTTGATGGTGGTGTAGAAATCGGGCATACAAAGGAAGGGAGGAATCTGGATCATGATCTATGAGGGACAGATCTGCCGGGGACCCATGGAACGGTCCTCATTTATGCTGCCAGTGGCTGTGGGGTGCTCCTATAACCGCTGCCGGTTCTGCAACCTGTTTAAGCATCTGAAATACCGGCAGCTTCCCATGGAGCAGGTGGAGGAGGAGATCCTCCGGGTACAGGCCCTGGGAGGCGACCCGAAAACCGTATTTTTAGGGGATGGAAACGCCTTTGGCCTGGAGACAGGCCATCTGCTGGAAATTGCCGGGAAGATCCGGCGCTCCTTTCCTTCCTGCCGTTCCATCAACATGGACGCGACAGTGACCAATATCCGGCTGAAAAGCGATGAAGAGCTGAGGGCTCTGGCTGCGGCGGGAGTGGGTCATCTGTATCTGGGCATTGAAAGCGGCCTGGACGACGTTCTGGGGATCATGGAAAAGGACCACACCCTGGAACAGGCCTATGAGCAGATCCAGCGGCTGCGTGCTGCGGGGCTTATTTATGACGCCCATATCATGACCGGCATCGCCGGAAGAGGGAGAGGACTGGAAAATGCAGAGGCCACGGCGGAGTTCTTTAACCGGACCAGACCGGAGCGGATCATTAACTTTTCTCTGTTTCTGATGGCCGGAACACCGTTATATGAGGATGCGAAGGCCGGACGTTTTTTTCCGGCCAGCGAGCTGGAGAATCTGGAGGAGGAGCGGAGGCTTTTGCAGCTTATGGAGTGGGAGGGCCAGCGCGTGGCCTACGATGGATTCCACGACTGTATCACCTTCCGGGTCCGGGGAAGGCTTCCCGGGGAAAAGGAGAAGATGCTCGGAAAGCTGGACGGAGCCATAAAAGTGTGGAAAGAGAAGGAACCGGTCTTTGCGTGGGCGGAGAGGATACCGGACGCAGTGATCCTGAAAGAGTGACTGGGCGGTATGAGAAATCATCAGAAGGTTTGACATAACCGGTTCTGTTCATTATAATAAGTACAGATGCAGCCATCGCCTGCCGCCCGTTCTGGGGACAGGCGATGTGCCATATTACAGGAATAAGGAGCAAAAACTATGACATTTACTTACCCGGCGGTATTTACCCCCCATAAAAACGGAAAGGGCTACCATGCATTTTTCCCGGACCTGGAGTGCTGCGAGGCAGACGGGCCGGATCTGGAGGACGCCATCGAGAACGCCAGGGATGCGGCCTGCAACTGGATCACCGTGGAGATGGAGGAATTTGACAGCGATCTTCCGTTTTCTACCCATGTGGAGGATATAAAACTGGAAGAGGGACAGCTGGTGAAAATGATCTCTGTACGGATCAAGCTTCTTCCGGATAACGATTAAGCTTCCGGACGCCGTATATAGGGCGGCCGAAGAAATAATGACACGCTGCAGTCCCTGCCTGGACCGGGAGGAGTATATACTGGTCTGTGGGACAAAAGCCAGAAGAAAGAGAGGTATGGTTTTGAAGAAAAAGATCAATGTGTTCGACTATGCGGGAGACATCATGAAGGCTCTGGATAAGGGAGTCCTTATCACCACAAAGGCAGACGGGAAGGTGGATTCCATGACCCTGGGCTGGGGGACCCTGGGGATCGACTGGTCCCTCCCTGTGTTTACGGCTTATATCAGAAAGAGCCGCTTCACAAAAGAGCAGCTGGAGAAGAATCCGGAGTTTACCGTGAATGTTCCTTATGGGGCGTTTGATCCGAAGATCCTCGGGGTATGCGGCTCTAAATCCGGCCGGGATATGGATAAGGCAAAGGAGCTGGGACTTACGCTGGTGGATCCGGAGGTGATCTCTGTTCCGGCGGTCAAAGAGCTGCCGCTGACACTGGAGTGCCGGGTGGTCTGCGTGGAAAAACAGGATACAGATACCATGCCGGAGGAGATCTTAAAGGAGCATTATCCCAGTGAGAAGCCGACTCCCTTTGGCGGCTCCCTGGAGAATTACCATTACGCCTTTTATGGCCAGATCGTAAGCGCATATATGATTGAAGACTAAAATGATATAGGGGCAAAAGGCCGATCCATCCAACGCAGGCCTGCCTGCGGGAGGATGTCTGAACTTAAAATGGAACAGGATAAAAACAGGAGAAAAAACGATGAATGTAAAAATCTATAAAGAAGCAGTCCCGTCCTTTGATGCAGCTGTGATCCCGTTTTCTGATGAGCAGCTTCTAAGTACAGAGCTTCCGGAGGTGATCTCCGGTCCGGTGAAGGCTGCCCTTTCTGCTGGCAAGCTGGCAGCCGCCTGCGGCTCGGTTTATGATCTGAATCTGTATCTGGATGGTTCCTTTAAAAAGGTAGTCCTGGTTTCACTGGGAGATGGAAGCTCCACCAACCGGGAGGTGTTCCTGGCCTTTGCAAAGGCATTAAAGCGCTGTAAGGACGCGTCTGCGGCCGTGACGGAGATATTCCTGGACAATGCGGCGGAAATCACCCATGATCCGGAAATGGCCAAGAAGATCATGGAGCTCCCGCACCTGGTTTCCTATCAGTTTAACCATTACCGGTCGGTTCCAGTGGTAAACGGGATGGAGGAAGCGGCGGTAGTGACTTCCGCCGCTGGTATGGAAAGGCTTGCCAGGGAGGCTGCCCATGTGGCGGAAAGCACCATGCTTGCCAGGGATCTTGTGAACCATCCGTCCATGTTCATGGATCCGGAGCAGCTTGCAAAGGAGTGTGAGGCCCTGGCAGAAGAGCTGGGCATCGAGGTCCAGATCTATGATAAAAAACAGGCAGAAGAGATGAATATGGGGGCGTTCCTGGCCGTTGGAAGAGGATCCGCGGCAGAGCCCAGGCTTATTGTCCTCCGCTATAAAGGCGGAAAGGAGGAGGAGCCTCCGGTGGCCCTGGTGGGCAAGGGGATCATGTTCGATTCCGGCGGATACAGCCTGAAATCCAGAATGGAGACCATGCATGGGGATATGGGAGGCGCGGCAGCAGTGATCGGAGCGATCCGTGCCATCGCGCTGGAAAAGCTTCCCGTAAATGTAATCGCAGTGGTTGCTGCATGCAAAAACATGATCTCTGGTGATGCATATGTTCCCGGTGATATTTTATTTTCCATGAACGGAAAGAAGATCGAAATGCTCAATTCGGATGCAGAGGGCCGTCTGACCCTGGCGGACGCACTGACCTATGCGATCCGGAAAGAGAACGCCGGTTCCATCATCGACATCGCCACTCTGACAGGGGCTGCCCAGGGAGCAGTGGGCGTCAGGAGCTCGGCTGTGTTTTCCAATGATGAGGAGCTTTACGCAGAGGTGGAAGAGGCTTCAGAGCGGGCCTGCGAAAAGATCTGGCGGCTTCCGCTGGACAAGGAGCTTTTCCCTGTGATCGAATCTGAGGTGGCAGACATCCAGAACAGCGCCCAGGGAAGCACCATGGGCGGCGGCGCCATTGTAGCGGGACTCTTCCTCCAGGAATTTGTGGAGGATCATTCCTGGGTCCATGTGGATATTGCGCCAGTCAGCTGGGAGTCAAAGGATATAGACTATTCCATCAAGGGCGCCACCGGCTACGGCGTGAGCCTTTTGTATGAGACAGTGAAGGTAATGGCAGAATAAAGGCAGATCCTAGAGGGGGTGTTGCAGAAAGAGGAAGACAAAAAGTGAGTCCCTCCGATGCAGCACTCCCTTGATTTTTAGATTCGCAATAGATGGGCGCATATAGATTCCACATTATGGAAAAAATCCCGTATTGTAGAAAAATACAAGAAGAAACAAAGAAATAAAAATATAGTTATGCAAAATGCTCATAAAATTTCAGATTAGACTTGACAAATCTGGGCAAAGAGTTCTATACTATTGACAAACAATTATCGAGTTATAGTAAAAGTGAAAACACGGACTGGAGCCGTGTTTCCATTTAGCCCCGGAGGTTATACGAATAACCAAAACAATCTGGAAAATATGGATGAAACGAAGAAAGCATCCTGGGAAAAGGGACAGAAAAAGCCCCCCGGCATGGAATGACGGAGGGCAGTGAGAGAGCCGGATCAGAACCGGGTGGAGTCCCCATGAAGGAGGAGACATTCAAAATCCTTTTCTGGAACGGGCGCATCCTGAACCAGAGATACCATCAGCTCCGCTGCATAATACCCCATCTCAAATAAGGGGATATGGATGGACGAGATCTGCGGATACACGTTCAGCAGAAAAGGGGACGATGCCAGACAGATATGCTTAATGGTCTGGGGGACCCGGAAATCCTTCTGGAGCAGACATTTCTGGGCCAGAAGCCCCATTCTCTGATTGGGAGTAAGGGCGATGTCAAAGGTATGATCCCTCAGATAGCTGCTGATGGGGACTGTGATCTCTTCATCGGGGCCGTTGACTGTGGTGGCACAGACAATGCGTTTAAAACTGCATTCCGGATAGATCTGCCGGATCGCTTTAACGATCAGATCATATTTATTATGGGGATGCAGATGGTTGATGGAACGGGTGAAGTAGCAGATCTTTTCGAGATTGTGATCCCGGCAGAACTGGATACAGTCAAAGATGACCCGCTCAAAGGCCTTTTTCTCGGCCATACCGGGACAGGTCACTCCGTTTTCGCTGATGATCACGTAGGGGATGCCGTTTTTCTCCAGGGCTTCGGTCTCGATGGTCTGGTTATCAAAGGCCAGAAAGATCACGCCGCAGATGATATGGGAGTAATAGTAACGGAGGATTTCCGTACTTTCCGGATCCCGGCTGTCACTTAAGAGAGTCAGGGTATAGCCGATGGAATCCAGGTGGGTTTTGATCCCCTTCAGAGTTGGGCCAAATCCGGCATTGTTATAGTTGTTGCCTGGAACGAGCCCTACGGAAGTACAGTCCTGCTGACGGATATTCCGGGCGGATGCATTGGGAAAATAGTTGAGGCGTCTGGCAGTCTCTAAGATCTCCTGGCGTTTGGCCTCGCTTACCCGCTTCCCTGCGGTATTGTTGACGACATAAGAGACAGTGGCCTGGGATACGTTGCACTCCCTGGCGATGTCTTTGGCTGTGATTCCTTTATGGACATTTTTTTTCATGGCGGATACCTCGATTCTGGTGCCGGAAAGGGAAAACAAAGTGGGAATTTAGAAGCTATTGTATCAGATAAGAAGGAAAATAGCAATGGTTAAACGTATAATCAATAAAATGGGACGCAGATAGAGAAAAAATCCCGATGAAATACGCGGACCGGAGCTTAAAAAAGATAAAAGGAGAGGATGTATATGAAAAAAAGGATGCTTGCGGCAGCCATGGCAGCAGTTATGGCTGTATCTCTGGCCGGATGCTCTGGCGGGGATAAGACCACAGAAACGCCTGCGGGAAACGCAGGAACAGAAGCAGGAAAGGAAAACAGCGGGTCAGAGATCGAGAGAAAGGAGTACACCCTGGTCTATGCGGCTGAGCTGGCCCATATCAACTATTTAAAGTCCTCCTTGAGCACCTGTACCAGGTTTACGGAAAACTACATCGACGGTCTGGTGGGCTTTGATAAGTACGGCGTTGTAAAGCCGGCTCTGGCCACCAGCTGGGAGGTTTCCGATGACGGTCTCACCTACACCTTCCATTTAAGAGAGGGCGTCAACTGGTACACCTGCGACGGAGACGAATATGCGCCTGTGACCGCCAACGACTTTGTAGCTGCGGCCCAGTGGCTTTTGAACAAGGATAACGCCTCCACTACCTCCAATATTTTCTATAACGTGGTGAAAAACGCAGAAGCCTATTTTAACGGCGAGATCACGGATTTCAGCCAGGTGGGGATCAAGGCTGTGGATGACTACACACTGGAATATACCTTAGAGCAGCCGACTCCGTACTTCCTTAAGATGACCGCTTATGTCTGCTTCCTGCCGGCCAACGGCCAGTTCCTGGAGGAATGCGGAGAGGCCTTCGGCACCAGCGCGGACACTATGCTGAGCAACGGCGCTTATATCCTTTCCACCTTTGAGCCGGAGAGCCGCCGGGTACTGGAGATGAATGAAAATTACTGGGACAAGGACAACATTTTTATTTCCCGGATCAACTACAACTATAATAAAGAAGCAAAGACCCTGGCTCCGGAGCTGTTCCTCAGAGGAGAGGTTTCCGAGGCGGATATTCCGGCTGAGATCTTAGACGAGTGGATGGCAGACGAGGAGCGGAAGAACATGATGATCAACACGCCGCCCAGCACCTCCAGCAACTTCCTGGGATTCAACTTCGAGCCCATGTATGAGGAAGAGTATGGACCGGATAACTGGTTAAAGGCAGTCAACAGCGAAAACTTCCGTAAGTCCATCTATTATGCCCTGGACCGGGAGGCCGCTGTCATGACCAGCTATCCTTACAATTATGAGGGACAGATGCTGAACACCATCACCACAAAGAATTTCGTGGATGTGAACGGTGTGGATTATACCCAGCTGGAGCCCTTAAAGGAGCTGACCAATACAGACCAGCACCAGGAGGACAAGGCCCTGGAATATAAGGCTGCAGCCCTGGAGGAGCTTTCCGGGACCGTGGATTTCCCGGTAACAGTGGTAATGCCGTACAGCACCGGAAACTTAGGTCTTACCAACCGGGTACAGGTGGAAGAGCAGCAGCTGGAGGGAGTTCTGGGAACCGATTACATCGACGTGGTCTTAGTACCCTATCCGCCCACCAACTACCTGAAGGAATCCAGAAGCTCCGGCATGTTCTCCTTAATGGAAATGGGCTGGGGACCGGACTATACGGATCCGGCCGGTTATGTGGAGGTCATGACCTCCGATACTTCCATCGGCACCAAGTACAGCCGTCCCTATCTTGCAGAGGGATTAAAGGATGAAAACGGAAACAGCATTTATGAGACCATGGTCAACGCTGCAAGAGCAGAGACAAAGGATATCAACCGCCGGTATGAGCTGTTTGCCGAGGCGGAGCAGTATCTGATCGACCATGCACTGGTGATCCCGCTGTATGCATCCGGCGGCGGCTACCGGGCTACTTACCTGGATCCATTCTCCGGAGACTGTACCCAGTTTGGACGCAGCATGGATAAGTTTAAAGGAAAAGTCGTTTTAGACAAGCCCATGACCCAGGAAGAGTACAAGGCCGCTGAGGAAAAATATATGGAAGAGAGGGAGGCAGCCTTAAAGGCAGCAGCCCAGGCAGAGTAGCAGGAAGGACCGGAAAAGGCTGCATGTTCTGCAAACGGTATTTTTTGCAGCAGCAGTCCTTTCCGGTTTTTATGAAAAGGAGGATCATATGAGGAAAAAAGTCGCAGCATTATTGACCGTATCTTTACTGGCTGTATCCCTGGCTGGATGCTCCGGCGGCTCAGATAAGCCCGCATCGGGCGGGGAAGCCCAGGCAGAAGAAAAGAAAATGACCGAGTATTCCACCGTGTATACGGCAGAGATCGATACCTTAAACTACTTAAAGACCACCAACAGCGACAGCATTGCCCTGTTTTACAACATCCTGGATGGACTGGTGGAATTTGACCGGTTCGGAGAAATGATCCCGTGTATCGCAGAGAAGTGGGAAGTTTCTGACGATGAGCTGACCTATACCTTCCATTTAAGAGACGATGCCAAATGGTACGACTGGAAGGGAAATGAGGTAAGGAACGTAAAGGCCCAGGACTTTGTGGACGGGATCCAGTGGATCTTAAATAAAGACAATGCGGCCAGCACCAGTAAGACGGTCTATGATGTGTTAAAGAACGCCAAAGCCTATTATGACGGCCAGGTCACAGACTTTTCCCAGGTGGGCGTAAGAGCCGTGGATGACCAGACCGTGGAATATACTTTGGAAAAGCCCACTCCGTACTTCTTAAAGTAGCTGTCCTTCCCCTGCTTTTTCCCGGTAAACGGAGAATTTATGGCAGAGCAGGGCGAGATGTTCGGTCTGGACAAGGAAACGACCCTGTACTGCGGCGCATACCTGCTGACCAGCTTCGAGCCCCAGAGCGAGCGCGTGATGGAAGCCAATCCGGATTACTGGAACAAGGACATCATCTCCATCGGCCGTTTAAATTATAAGTACAATGCCGAGGCAAACTCCATCGGAGCCGAGCTGTTCTTACGGGGCGAGATCAATGATTTCGCACTTCCTGGAAGTATTCTGGACGAGTGGATGAACGATGAAGAGAAAAAGGAAATGATGCGCCCCAACAACCTGACCAATATGTCCTATTTTATCGGATTTAATTTTGACCCTGACTACGACGAGCAGTACGCCCCCGGAGACTGGAAGATCGCAGTGAACAACGAAAATTTCCGGAAATCCCTGTTCCATGCCCTGGACCGGGAGGCTGCGATCCTGACCGTGGAGCCCTATGATCCCCAGAGCAAGCTGTTAAACACCTTCACCAGAAAGAATCTGGTCCAGGCAGACGGCGTGGACTACACCATGATGGGCGGCCTTAAGGCCTATACCGAGGGTGATTCCTTCGACGAGGCCAAGGCAGTGGAATACAAGGCAAAGGCCATGGAGGAGCTTTCCGGCCAGGTAGCCTTCCCGATCCAGGTGCTCCTTCCCTTCAGCACGGCCAAGGTGGACACCGGAAACCGGATGCAGGTCATCGAGCAGCAGATGGAGGGCGTCCTGGGAACGGATTACATTGACATTATCCTGGAATCCCATCCATCCACGGGCTTTTCCAAGCAGGTAAGGACGCCCGGCGCCTACTCCATTATGGAAATGGGCTGGGGCTCCGACTTTGCAGACCCACTGGGAATGATGAATCCAGTCCATACAGCCGCTCTGGATGAGAACTATATGACCGTCAGCCAGTGCCAGGATCTTCTGGACGCAGATGGCAACAATGTCTTTGAAAAGGCCCTGGATGAGGCGGATGCGGAGACAAAGGACTTAAAGAAGCGCTATGAGATGTTTGCAGAAGCGGAGACCATGCTCTTAGACCATGCAGTCCTGATCCCCTTCTACACCTCCGGCGGAGGCTATAAGGCATCCTATCTGGATCCCTTCTCCGGCTACACCAGCCAGATGGGAAGGAACGGAGCCATCAAATTAAAAGGCGCAGTGATCTTAGACGAGCCCATGGGCATGTCCGATTACCCCGCCGCACTGGAACAGTATGAGAAAGACCGGGAAGAAAGGATGAAGCAGTAAATGTTTAAATACGTCTGCAAACGGCTTCTGCAGTCCATGGTCACTCTGGTCATCGTCGCAACAACAGTTTTCCTGCTGCTGCGGCTGATGCCGGAGGAGGGATATTTTGCAGAGGGATATGACAAAATGGATGAAGCGCAGATCGAGGCAGCCCTGACCGACATGGGCTTACGGGATCCGCTTCCGATCCAGCTTAAGAACTTCTTTGTGGGCCTGCTCCACGGCGATCTGGGAAAATCCATCGTTTTCCGTCCCAAGGTGCCCATTACAAAGATCATTGGACCGAAGATCCCGTATTCTCTCTACTTCGGTCTGGCCTCCATTGTGATCTCTCTGGGTCTGGGTATCCCACTGGGTATGTTAATGGCCCGGTTTAAGGGAAAAGCTGTGGATAATCTGGGCTCTGCCTATGTGGTCGCCATAAAAGCGGTGCCGGCGGCCGTATACTTCCTGTTCTTACAGCTTTATGTGTCCAGCGCCCTGGGCGTGCCCATGCTGTTTGACGAGAGGAAGCCCGTCAGCTGGATCCTTCCGGCGATCTGTATGTCCTTAGGAGGCATTGCCAACTATGCCATGTGGATCCGCCGGTATATGGTGGATGAGTTAAATAAAGATTATATCAAGCTGGCCCGTGCCAAGGGGCTGAAAAATTCCCTGGTAATGTCCAGGCACGTGATCCGCAACGCCTTCGTGCCCATGGCCCAGCAGCTTCCCACCAATATTTTAATGACGATCTCCGGTTCGATCTACGTGGAATCCCTGTTCTCCATTCCCGGAATGGGAGGCCTTCTGGTATCGGCCATCCAGCGCCAGGATAATACTCTGGTCCAGGCCCTGGTGCTTATCTACTCCTGTATCGGAATCCTGGGACTGTTCTTAGGCGACCTTCTGATGGCCCTCTGCGATCCCCGGATCAAACTTGGAAAGAAAGGCGGTGGAAGATAATGGGAGCAATGAAGAAGATTGAAAACATGGAGAAAAATCTGGAAAATTTAAGTCCGGACATGTTTACTTTTGCGGAGTATGACGCAAACGCCGCAGAGCGTACTGGATATTCCAACTACTCCTACTGGGCTTCCACCTGGAGAGTATTCACAAAAAATAAAGTGGCAATGTTCTTCCTGACCCTGCTGATCGCTCTGATGGTGTTTACATTTATCCAGCCCTATCTTCCGGGCCAGAAGAACCCCATAGAGGTCTACTTAAGCGAGGAGACCGGAAAACAGGACAGAAACCAGCCGCCCAGCGCCGATTACTGGTTTGGAACCAACTCCATTGGCCAGGACTTATGGGCCAGGATCTGGAGCGGTACACGTACCTCTCTGTTCATCGGCCTGGCCGTGGGCCTTTGGGATGCCTTTATGGGTATCATCATCGGCTCTCTCTGGGGCTATGTGAGAAAGCTGGATGCGGCGATCACGGAGGTTTACAATGTGATCCACAACATACCGAGCTCCATTATCCTGATCCTGGTATCCTATTTGTTAAAGCCCAGTGTGGGCACCATTATTTTTGCCATGTGCTTAACGGGATGGCTTCCCACGGCCCGGTTCATCCGCAACCAGATCGTGATCATCCGTGACCGGGAGTTCAACCTGGCTTCCAGGTGCCTGGGAACGCCCACTGGCCGGGTGATCACCAAGAACCTGCTGCCCCAGGTGATCTCCGTTATCATGATGCGTGTGGCCTTATCCATCCCCCTTGCCATCGGCCAGGAGGTGTTCCTGACCTACATCGGGCTGGGACTGCCCATCAGCATCCCGTCCCTGGGCAACTTGATCAATGAAGGACGTATCGTTATGATGAGCCCGTCCCTCAGATACCAGCTGATCTTCCCGTCCATCATCCTGTCCCTGATCACGATCTCCTTCTACGTGATGGGCAACTCCTTTGCGGACGCGGCGGATCCCAGAAACCATGTATAGGAGGTGACGGACCATGTTTGACTATAAAAACGCAGAAAAGATCCTGGAAGCAGAGGATGTGGTGGTGAAGTTCAACCTGCGGGGAAAGACCCTGACCGCCATCCGCGGCATTTCCATGGAGCTTTATAAGGGAGAAAGCCTGGCCATCGTAGGCGAGTCCGGTTCTGGAAAGTCCGTGTTCACCAAGACCTTCATGGGACTTCTGGACCAGAACGGCTGGGTGGACTCGGGCTCCATCATTTACAGCGGAGGAAAATACACCGGAAAGGGAGTCGACCTGGTTCCCATGAAAACGGAAAAGGAATGGCTGAACATCCGGGGAAAAGAGATCGCCATGGTGTTCCAGGATCCCATGACCAGCTTAAACCCCTTAAAGACCATTGGAAAGCAGATCCAGGAGACCGTGGAGCTGCACCAGAACTTAAAGGGCGAGGAAGCGAAGAAAAAGACCATCGAGATCCTGGAGGACGTGGGCATTGCAGAGCCGGAGCGGAGATATAAACAGTATCCCCATGAGTTTTCCGGCGGCATGCGCCAGCGGGTGGTCATCGCCATCGCCGTGGCCTGCAATCCGGAAATCCTGATCTGCGACGAGCCCACCACGGCCCTGGACGTGACCATCCAGGCCCAGATCTTAAAGCTTTTGCATAATCTCCAGGAAAAGTACCAGCTGACCATCATCTACATCACCCATGACCTGGGCGTGGTGGCCAATGTGGCAGACCGGATCGCGGTCATGTACGCCGGAGATATCGTGGAGGTGGGGCTCTGCGAGGAGATCTTCTACAACGCCAAGCATCCGTACAGCTGGGCGCTTCTCTCCTCCCTTCCCCAGCTGGGTGTCAAGGGCGAGCCCCTGTATTCCATCAAGGGGACCCCGCCCAACCTGTTCAATGAGATCAAGGGCGACGCTTTCGCTCCGAGAAATCCCCAGGCCTTAAAGATCGACTTTGAGATCCGGCCGCCGTATTTTGAGGTGAGCCCCACCCACCGGGCGCGTACCTGGCTTCTGGACCCGCGGGCCCCGAAGGTGGAGCCGCCGGCCCTGATCGCCCGGATGTTTGAAAAATGGAAGGAGGCTGCTCCGGATGTCCAGTAACGAGACGAGAAAAAAGATCCTGGAGGTCAAAAACCTGGATGTGGTGTTTGGCTCGGGAAAAAAGACGTTTAAAGCCATCGACGGCGTAAGCTTTGATATTTATGAGGGCGAGACCTTCGGTCTGGTGGGGGAATCCGGCTCCGGAAAGACCACCATCGGCCGGGCCATCATCCGGATCAACGAGGCGGCCGGCGGTGAGATCCTTTATAAGGGCGAGCGCATCAGCGGAAAGATCTCTCCGGAAATGGACCGGAAGGTCATTGAAAATATCCAGATGATCTTCCAGGATCCCATGGCCTCCTTAAATGAGAGAGCCAAGGTGGACTACATCATTTCCGAGGGCCTTTATAATCACCATAAGTTTAAAAGTGAGGAAGAGCGAAAGCAGATCGTATCCCAGGCGCTTTTAGACGTGGGACTTTTACCGGAATTTGCCAGCCGGTTCCCCCACGAGTTCTCTGGCGGCCAGAGACAGAGGATCGGAATCGCCAGGGCCCTGGTCATGGAGCCCCAGCTGGTGATCGCGGATGAACCTATATCGGCCCTGGACGTGTCCATCCGGGCCCAGGTGTTAAACCTTCTTTCTGAACTTCAGAAAAAGAAAGGATTCACCTACCTGTTTATTGCCCATGACTTATCCATTGTCCGGTTTATTTCTGACCGGGTGGCAGTTATCCATAAAGGGCATATTGTGGAGCTGGCGGAGACGGAGAAGCTTTACAGCCATCCGCTCCACCCCTACACCCGCGCATTACTGTCGGCGATCCCTCAGCCGGATCCCTTAGTGGAGCGGAAAAAGGTGGTGGAGGTCTACGACCCGTCCTGCCATCACTATGAGACCGACAAGCCGGAGTGGGTGGAGATCGAGCCTGGACACTTTGTTCTTGCAAATAAGGAAGAACAGGAAAAATATAAGGAGGTGCTGAACGCATAATGGAAATTCAAGTTAAGAACGCTCCAGTCATGGAGTACGACGCCATTGTGATCCCGTTTTCCAATGAAAAGACGCTGACAGCCCCTGTTCCTTCTGAGGTGAAGGAGCCGGTGGAGGCGGCGCTGGCAGCCGGAAAGCTGGGATGTACCTGTGGATTGACTTATGCGCTGAATCTATATATGGAAGGCCGGTTTGTAAAGGCCGTTCTGGTACAGCTGGGTGACGGCTCTGCCACCAACCGGGAGGTATTCCTGGCCATGGCTAAGGCATTCAAGAGCTGCAAGGAGGCAAAGGCGGCTGTTACCATGATCCTCCTGGACAATGCAAAGGAGATCACCGGGAACGCGGAGATCGCAAAGAAGATCTGTGAGCTGCCGTTCCTGGTTTCCTATCAGTTCAATGCATATAAGTCTGTGCCGGTGGTAAACGGGATGAAAACGGCTGTGATCGTTTCAGAGATGGAGGAGCTGGAAAAGATCGCCGCAGAGGCCAAAAACGTGGCGGAGAGCACCATGCTGGCACGGGATCTGATCAATCATCCGTCCATGTATATGACACCGGAGAAGCTGGGCGCAGAGGCTAAAACGCTGGCCGCAGAGCTTGGCATCGACGTGACTGTATACGACAAGAACCAGATCGAAGAGATGAAGATGGGGGCGTTCCTCTCCGTTGCAAAGGGTGCGGTGGACGAGCCGAGAGTGATCGTGCTCCGGTATAACGGCGGCCAGCCGGGTGAAGCACCGGTGGCGCTGGTAGGCAAGGGCGTAATGTTCGATTCCGGCGGATACAGTTTAAAGTCCAAGATGGCCACCATGCACGACGACATGGGCGGCGCGGCTGCCGTGATCGGAGCCATCCGTGCCATTGCATTACAGAAGCTGCCGGTGAACGTGATCGCAGTGGTGGCAGCCTGTGAGAACCGGGTGTCCGGGGACGCTTACGTTCCGGGAGATATCTTATTCTCCATGAACGGAAAGACCATCGAGATGCTGAATGCCGACGCCGAGGGCCGTCTGACCCTGGCCGACGCCATCACCTACGCCATCCGCAAAGAAGGAGCCGGAGCCATCATTGACATCGCAACCCTGACTGGAGCGGCCAAGGGAGCCGTGGGCGGCCGCAGCGCCGCTGTATTGGCCAATGATGACGAGCTTTATGAGGAGGTCCTGGAGGCCTCCCGGATCTCATGTGAGAAGATCTGGCGGCTTCCGGCAGATAAGGAGCTGTTTACGGTGCTCCAGTCTGAGGTGGCAGATATTAAAAACAGCTGTCCGGGCAATACCATGGGAGGAGGAACTATCGTAGCCGGTCTCTTCCTTCAGGAATTTGTGGAGGATCACCCATGGGTCCATGTGGACATGGCCCCGGTGAACTGGGCGGCAGACGGCAACGCTTACTGCATCCACGGAGCCACCGGATACGGCGTGAGCCTTTTGTATGAGACAGTGAAGGTAATATCCAGATAAAAATCTTTTTTTGTGTTCTCACCTGGGGGACAGGGACGCTGCAAAATTGCGGCGCTCCTGTCCCCGGTTTATTTCTGTCCCATACGATATTTTCCCGAAAAAGACAGACGGATCCATTCTCTGCTTTGCTCCAGGACAGGCAGCCGCTGGCAGAGGAGAGGTTCTGTCCGGCTACGGCAAAGGGCGGGAGAACTGGGGCGGAGGTACTTGCCGGGACGTCCGGAAACTGGTAAAATGGGGACATGGACAGGAGGTAGAAATGTGAGAAAAGAAAAGCTTGTTTATCATGGAAGCAATGCGGTTGTACAGGAACCCAGAATTCTGGTCAATGGTTACAGCCTTAAAAACTCTGCATTTTGAGGGGAGTGAAGTTCTGTGACAAATATTTATTTCCCAGATGAGGAAATCAGCAGAAATGATATATTTTTTGTCTGTTACATGATTGAACGGGTTGCAAGAAGACTTCATCAGCGCAACCGCTATGTGGTGAATCAGATTGGCAGAAAGAGTCTGGAACATCTGGTCAGCGTGGCAAACGTCCTCCATGCAGAAAATCCCCTGGCAGTCGAAAAAGACTGGATAGAAACATACCAACTGTCGGAGGGGACATTTCATGTGGATCGGGTAGACCCGGAACTGGTAACAAAAATTCCTGGGCCTCTCCAAATGGGGAAAGTTTATGAGAGACTGATCCACGATACAAAGCAGCCGGGAGAATCCGAGGTAGACGGAATAATCCGGGTTTATAATCATGAGATTTGTGATGTGATCGATAATTATAACTGCAGTGCATATTATGAGCCGTCCTATGTAATTGCCAGGGCGTATTATGAGGGCGGTTTTTAACGGAGAAAACATTCCAGGGAGGAATAGATCATGGACATAAATCACGACACAAAAAAGCTTTTTATGTACGCCATACTCTGCCTGTCGCTGGCCGTGGGCTTAAGCAGCGGGGTATTTTCCAATTACTTTAAGGAGGTATTTGCCGTCGATTCGGTCCAGCGCGGGCTTTTAGAGATACCCAGGGAGACGCCTGGGATCCTGTGCGTGGTGATCCTGACGGCTCTTTCGGGGCTCGGAAACCTGTCCCTGATGGTCATGGCCTACGGCTTCTGTACCCTGGGACTGGCAGTTCTGGGTCTTTTATCGCCGTCATATTTTATCATGCAGATCTTTCTTTTTTCCTTTTCCCTGGGAGAGCATATGATGATGCCCCTGCGGGACAGCATTGCCATGGATCTGTCGGGAGAGGGGAAAACGGGGACTTTTTTAGGACAGCTTAAGGGAAAGATGACTCTGGCGTCCATGACTGCGTCGGCAGCTGTTTTCATTGGATACCGCACCGGGCTCTTCTGGTTTGGGGACGGCGTGATCCCGTCCTTTGTGGCGGGGCTTCTCTTTACTGCCGCCGGTCTCTTTTTTGCAGTCCGGCTCAGAAAAACAGCTCCGGAGCTCAATGTGCCCCGGGCCAGGAACACCGGCCGCCGGGATACCTTACATATCCGGAGGCGCTACATTCCCTATTATCTGATCACCGCCGTTTACGGCTGTCAGAAGCGGATGCGGATCGTATTTGCGCCCTGGCTCATTGTGGAGCTTTTAGCCATGGGAGCGGATACCCTGGCGCTTTTAGGCATGGCTGCCCATCTGATCGGGAGCCGCTTTTCCCCGGTCATCGGCCGGATGCTGGACCGCCTGGGAGTTTCCAGATCCCTGGCCATAGAAGGCGGATATTTTGCCGGAGCGTTTCTCTTTGCGGCCTTTGCAGCCTGGGGAGCGGCTTCCGGCCGGTTCGGGGACGGACCACTGGGAGCGGTCCTGGTTTTCCTGGCCTATATCCTGGTGATGCTGACGGATCATTTTAATACTGTCCATACGGTGATGATGAAGCAGCTGAGCCTGCGCCCGGAGGATGTGATGGGAAATCTGTCTCTGGGCTTAAGTGTGGATCATGTGCTGGCAGTGACGGTATCCGGCGGCTTCGGGGTGATCTGGAAGGTATGGGGTCCACAGTATGTGTTCTTACTGGCAGCCGCCTGCAGCGCGGTGCATCTGGCTGTGGCCGGATACCTGGAGAAGTCGGGGATCTTAAAGAAGAGATAAAAAATACGGCCCGCCTTATGGGCGGGCCATGGCCAGGGGCCGCAGCGTATTTCCTACGCCGCGGCCTCCGTTTCGTTCTGGGAAACACGGCGGCTGCGGAGCCGGTATGCCAGATGGCTCATCAGAGCCGCAGCAGCGGCTGCACCGGCCCAGCCCAGTCCCAGGGAATAAAGCGGGAACGTATGGCAGAGGTCGGAGAGGAAGCCCAGAGGCATGTGCATGTTGTAATCCAGGCAGTAAACGCAGCTTACGATACCGGTGACAGTGATGACAGCCGGGTACATATACGGATTTTTTCCCAGCTTTTCATCCAGGAGTCCCAGGATGATGAGGACGATGGATACCGGATAGATGGCGTTTAACACCGGTACGGAGATCCCAAGGATCGTATTTAAGCCCTGGTTGCAGACCACAAAGGAGAAGCCGGCGATCAGGTACACCCACTGCCTGTATTTCAGACGGTCAGTGAGGGAAGAGAAAAACTGGGAGATGGAGGTGATGAGCCCCACACAGGTGGTCAGGCAGGCCAGAGTGAAGATGGCGGCCAGAAGCACGGCACCCACGTCTCCGAACAGCTGTTTTACAATGAGGCGGAGCACCACAGCCCCGTTTTCCGGGATGGCATAAACGGCAGAGCTTTTCATTCCCATATAGGATAACATCAGGTAGACTGCGGAAAGGATGGCTCCGGCAGCCAGACCGGCGCGGGTGGTGTAATGGATCAGATCGTTCTTTTTCTCAACGCCCAGGGACCGCAGGGTGGTGGCGATCACAAGGCCGAAGTTTAAGGCTGCGATGGTGTCCATGGTCTGGTAGCCTTCCAGGAAGCCCTTGACCATGGGGTTCGCCTGGTAGTCCGCCTGGGCGGCGGCAACTCCGGCGTCGCCGCGGAGAACAAACTGGACAAACAGGAAAAGAAGAAGGAGCAGAAGGCTGGGAGTCAGGAATCTGCCGATCCTTTCCATCAGCTTGCTGGGGGTCAGGGCCAGCCATCCGGCGGTCAGGAAAAAGACCAGGGAGTACAGCAGCATAAATACAGGGAGGGGGGCTCCAGAGGGAAGATACGGAGCCACGGCCATCTCAAAGGGGACTGAGGCGGCACGGGGGATCCCAAGGCCTGGTCCGATGGAGAGGTAGATCAGGATCGTGAACACCACAGCAAAGCGGGCGTCTACCTTACGGGCCAGCTTATCCAGACCGTCAAATTTTGCCACAACGATGACGCCGAGGACTGGAAGAATCACGGCGGTGATCAGAAAGGCCGCGATGGCAAAGGGCATTTTTTCCCCGGCGTTCTGTCCCAGGAACGGCGGGAAGATCAGATTTCCGGCTCCGAAAAACAGGGAAAACAGCATAAAGCTCATCAGGACCATTTTTTTCTTACTCAGTTTCATAACATTTCCTCCTGGATACTCATTTCTGCCCATGGCGCGCTTTTCCATGAAACAAGAAAGAATTCTGCTCTTGCAGGATTCTCCGCCTGCGGCGGGTCGCATTTGCGACGAAATTCCATACCGCCGCAGTGCGATTCTGCACGAAGTGCTTTTTTATTTGATAGGAATTTCCTATCAAACAAAAAAAGCCGTCCTCATAAAGGACGACTTTAAAATCGTGGTACCACCTTAATTCTCAAGCACAGCTTGACTCTTATACCGCATCAGACAATGCGTATCACCGATAACGTGGCTTAACCCCGGCGCACCTACTTCGTTCAGATTGCTTCTCAGAGATGATTTCACCGTTCCGCTTCAATGACAGTTTCCACCAGCCACTGCCTCTCTGGAAGATCCACGGACGACTACTTGTTCTCGTCAGATGAATTTATCATGTTGACACCGAGTATAGCACAGCCAGATGGCTTTTTCAAGGGCTTTTCCAAAAATATTTCCGTTATTTTGCACAAAAAGCAACTGGATTACAAAGCGGTTTTCACAAAAACATCATAGATGGCCCGGATGGCGTTTTCAAAATCCTCATCCCGGATCCCGATGATCACGTTCATTTCACGGGAGCCCTGGTCGATCATCTTCACATTGATGCGGGCATGGGAGAGGGCTGCGAAGATCCTGGCGGCGACGCCCAGATTGGAGCGCATGCCCCGTCCTACTATGGCGATCAGCGCCAGATCGGATTCCAGATCGATGGAATCTGGATGGACTGCCCGGTGGATGCCGGAGATGATGGCCTGCTCCCGTTCCTGGAACTCGCTCTGATGGACGTATACGGTCATGGTATCGATCCCAGAGGGCAGGTGCTCAAAGGAGATATTGTTTTTTTCAAGGACCTCCAGGACCTTTCTCCCGAATCCGATCTCTGAGTTCATCATGGCCTTATCGATGACGATGGAGCAGAAGCCCTTCTTTCCGGCCACGCCGGTGATGGTGTAGGAGGGCTTTTTGCTGGTGCTCTCCACGATCATGGTCCCGGGATCCGAGGGGCGGTTGGTGTTTTTGATATTGATGGGGATCCCTTCCTTGCGCACCGGGAAGATGGCGTCCTCGTGGAGTACGTTGGCGCCCATGTAGGACAGCTCTCTGAGCTCCCGGTAGGTGATGGTCTCAATGGGGGCGGGATCCTCCACGATCCTGGGGTCGGCCACCAGGAAGCCGGAAACGTCGGTCCAGTTTTCATAAAGGTCGGCGTGGAGGGCGCGGGCCACCAGAGAGCCGGTCACATCGGAGCCGCCTCTGGAAAAGGTGGCGATGGAGCCGTCGGGCTTTGAGCCGTAAAAGCCGGGGATCACCGCCTGCTTCATGGAAGCAAGCCGGGCCTCCAGCTCGTCGTTGGTCTTTTCCGGTAAAAATACGCCGTTTTCATCAAAAAAGACCACGTCTGCGGCGTCCACAAAGGGGAAGCCCAGGTAATGGGACATGATGATGCCGTTTAAATATTCGCCCCGGGATGCAGCGTAGGCCCTTCCGGCTTTATTTTTAAAATTTTCTTCGATGGTGTCAAATTCAAAGTCCAGGTTAAGGTCCAGATCCAGGCCGTTTATGATATCGTCGAACCGCTTTTTGATCTGGTCCAGGATCCGCTTATAGCTCTGT
Source organism: Alitiscatomonas sp. (assembly GCF_037242085.1). Taxonomy (NCBI): domain Bacteria; kingdom Bacillati; phylum Bacillota; class Clostridia; order Lachnospirales; family Lachnospiraceae; genus Alitiscatomonas; species Alitiscatomonas sp. Next base: position 67,507 of record NZ_JAXXBR010000075.1, read on the forward strand.
CCCGCAGCGCAGGCCTCATAGCACTGATATAGGAGGTCTGTGACCTTTGTATCCTTTCCGTCCCGTTTCCCAGGGGCAGAGGGGACCACATAGCCTCTGGTCTTATCTGCATCGATGATGGCTTTTACTTTTTTGAACTGTCTGGCGCTGGCTAAAGAGCTGCCGCCGAATTTAACTACTTTTTTCATAATCGATTCTGTCTCCTGTATATGTCGGCTTAATGTATGATCTTGGGGGTGGGGAAGTATTCAAATAAAACCTTGGCCACCAGCTTGTCTTTGGAAATGTAGGGGTTTTTCCAGTATCTGGCATCTGCGGAAAAATTCCGGTTGTCTCCCATCATGAAATAGCAGTCCTCGGGGACCTCAAAGTGCATGGTCTCTCCCTGGTTCATCTCTTCCGCCAGATAAGGCTCCTCCAGAGGCGTTTCAGACCCGTTTAAATACACCTTATCATCGATGATGTCGATGACGTCTCCGGGAAGGCCGATGACCCGCTTCACATAATAAACGGTCTTGGCCCGTTTTCCCAGCTCATAGCCGCAGGCCGGGCAGACCGCCGGGTCCTCGCCCTCACCAATGGCCGTACATCTGGGGCACTGCCAGCCGAATACGAAAATGGCCACGTCCCCGCGTTCCGGATCGGCGAACTTATAGTGGAGCCTGGAGCCGATGACGCGGCTGTGGGCCATAATGGTGTTTTCCATGGAACCGGTGGGGACCTCGCTGTTGGCAATGACGAAGGTGGTCAGCACGAAGGCGATGACAGCTGCGGATACTAACACCTGGATCCAGCTTATGAGCTCCGCCTTCCAGCCGGTTTTTGGCTCCTTCTTTTTCCGGCTTTTGTTCTGGTCTAATTCTTTGTTTTCATTTTCCATATTGATCAACCTCGTGAATTCCTGATAATGCAGTGCACAAAAATGCAATATATTGAGTTTAGAATACTTTTTCAAGTTTCGCAAGGACTTTTAGAAAAACATAAGAAAAAAATATGCGGAGGAGGGTTATGGCTTGTATCGGGAACGGGAAAATGGTAGAATGAGGGTATCGGATTCACAGATATCTGGAAAGGGATTATGAAATATTCTGGAAACAGGGGGGCGTTTTATGGAAAAAATATTATATGATCAGATGGACTGGGCGGGGATCGAGGAGATCGTATATTCAGAGAGCAGCGATCCGGGAAGACTCCTGGGGGCCCATGTGGTAAAGGAAGGGCTTCTGATCCAGGCGTTTCTTCCGGGGGCAAGGACCGCGGCTGTGAAGCTTGGAAAAGAGAAATTTCCTATGGAGATGGCTGACGAAGCCGGCTGGTTTGCCGTGCTTTTTGAGGATAAAAGGGAGCTGGAGCCATACAGGCTCATAGCCGGATATGAGGACGGGACAGTGACCGAGACCGAGGACCCGTACAGCTTCCGGTTCCGCTCCAGGTTTAAGGACGAGGAGCTTAAAAAGCTGGAGGCTGGGATCTATTACGATTCCTATGAAAAGCTGGGAGCCCATCCGGTGTCTGAAAACGGGGTCAGGGGCGTTCATTTTGCAGTCTGGGCGCCCGGGGCCATGCGGGTCAGTGTGGTGGGAGACTTTAATATGTGGGACGGAAGACGCCACCAGATGATCCGTCTGGGCGGCTCCGGCGTCTATGAGCTTTTTATTCCTGGAGTAAAGCCGGGAGACCTTTATAAATATGAAGTCAAGACCAGGGCCGGAGAGCCCATGCTGAAGGCCGACCCTTACGCAAATTATGCGGAGCTGCGGCCCGATACGGCGTCAGTGGTCTGGGACCTGGGCCGTTATAAGTGGAGCGATAAGGAGTGGATGGACCGAAGAGCAAAGACCGATACGAAGACAGCGCCCATGTCGGTCTATGAGGTACATCTGGGCTCCTGGATGCGGAAGCCGGCGGAGCTGGATGAAAATGGAGAGGAAAAGAACGGCAGCCAGTTTTATAATTACCGGGAGACCGCAGAAAAGCTGGCTTCCTATGTGAAGGAAATGGGCTATACCCATGTGGAGCTTTTGCCGGTGATGGAGCACCCCCTGGATGCCTCCTGGGGCTACCAGGTAACCGGCTATTATGCCCCCACCAGCCGCTACGGGACCCCCGACGATTTTAAGGCCTTCATGGACCATATGCACAAAGAGGGGATCGGCGTGATCTTAGACTGGGTCCCGGCCCATTTCCCCAGGGACGCCCATGGCCTGGCCTCCTTTGACGGCACCTGCCTGTATGAGCACCTGGATCCGCGTCAGGGCTCCCATCCCCACTGGGGGACGCTGATCTACAATTACGGGAGACCCCAGGTGTCCAACTTCCTGATCTCCAACGCCCTGTTCTGGGCAAAGGAGTACCATGCCGACGGGATCCGTATGGATGCGGTGGCCTCCATGCTGTATCTGGATTACGGAAAGAACGCCGGAGAATGGGTGGCCAACATGTACGGCGGCCACGAAAATCTGGAGGCTGTGGAGTTCTTAAAGCATCTGAATTCTGTATTCCATAAAGAGGCAAAGGGAGCGGTCCTCATTGCAGAGGAATCCACGGCCTGGCCCCAGATCACGGGAAATGTGAAGGAAGGCAGCCTGGGCTTTGATTATAAGTGGAATATGGGCTGGATGAACGATTTCCTGGGATATATGCAGTGCGATCCCTATTTCCGGAACCAGCACTACGGAGAGCTGACCTTCAGTATGCTCTACGCATACAGCGAGAACTTCGTCCTGGTGTTCTCCCATGACGAGGTGGTCCACGGAAAAGGCTCCATGGCGGGAAAGATGCCGGGAGATACCCAGGAAAAGAAATTTGCAAACCTGCGGGCCGCTTACGGCTTTATGACAGGCCATCCGGGGAAAAAGCTTTTGTTCATGGGCCAGGAATTTGGACAGATGGACGAGTGGAATGAAAACCGGAGCCTGGAATGGGAGCTTTTGCAGTATCCGGTCCATAAGGAGATGCAGGAATATGTGAAGGCGTTGAACCATTTATATACGACCCAGCCGGCTCTTTACGAAATGGATTATGAGCCCGAGGGCTTCGAGTGGATCAACTGTACCTACAATGACGAAAACATCGCCATCTTCATCCGGAAGACGAAGCGGCCCGAGGACACCCTGCTCTTTGTCTGCAACTTTGTTCCCGTGGCTCATGAGAAATTCCGGGTGGGCGTGCCCTTTGCCGGAAAATATAAAGAGATCTTAAACAGTGATTCTGTAAAATTTGGCGGAACGGGTGCAACAAATCCCCGGGTCAAGGCGTCTAAAAAAGAGGAGTGGGATGCCAGGGAGCACTCGATCTCCATTACCCTGCCGCCTTTAGGCATCTGCGTGTTCCAGTGTACGCCGGTGAAGGAGGAGCCGAAGAAGGAGACGGGTAAAAAAGCCGCCGGGAAAAAGGAGACCGCCGGAGCAGCCAGGAAAAGGACTGCGGCAGCGAAAAAGCCGTCCCGGACTCCCGGACCGGTGGAGGCCGCCGGAAAGAAGGCAGCAGATGCTCTGGACAGGATCTCCCAGAAGGTGGGCGGCCTGATCAAAAAGACGGCCCAGTCCGGAGGGCAGCAGGAGAACAAAGAATCTGTGCATAAGGAGGAACGCTGATGCTGAAGATCCAGATCATGGACATGCTGCTTCCCTGGCTTCTTAAGACCGGCGGGAAGCTCCTGATCACCGTTTTGATCGCCGTCATTGGCTATAAGGTCATCCGCGCCATAAGAAAGGGCGTCGGAAGATCCATGGAGAAGGCTGGTCTGGAGGTCACACTGAGAAAGTTTCTGGATGCGCTTTTATATGCCGTGCTCATCGGGCTCCTGGTGTTCATGGTGGCCGAGGAGCTGGGGATCAAATCCTCCTCCCTGGTGACCATTGCCGGAGCCGTGACCCTGGCCATGAGCCTTTCCCTTCAGAATACCATGGCAAACTTTGCCGGAGGCGTTCTGGTGCTCTTTTTAAAGCCCTTCAAGGCAGGAGACTATATCGTCACCAAGGACGGGGAGGGGACCGTGGAGTCCATCGGACTGGTCTATACGACCCTTCTGACCATTGAAAACAAAAGGATCGTGATCCCCAACAGCAGTATCTCCAATTCTCCCATCACCAACAGCACGGGAGAGGAAAAAAAGAAGCTGGTCTTAAACATCGGCATCGGCTATTCTGCCGATCTGAAAAAGGCAAAAGAGATCCTCAGACGGCTGTTTGAGGAGCATCCGGCCATCCTTAAGGAGGACGGGATCCTGGTGGTGGTGGACAGCCTGGGTGAGAGCAGCGTAAATTTAAGCGTCCGGGGCTGGACCCTGACGGAGGAGTACTGGACCGCCAGATGGGAGCTGACGGAAGCGGTGAAGCTGGCCTTTGACGAGGAGGGGATCGAGATCCCGTACAATTACCTGAATGTTCATTTAACTGAGAAACAAAAACAGTCCGGCCAGGCCTGACAGCCGGGCGGAGATTCCAGGGGAGGGAACAGCTATGGTAAAAAAGGCGGCAGAATTTGCCAGGAAGGTACATGAAGGGAAGCTTCGGAAGGGCAGTATGGTCCCGTATATCGTCCATCCCTTTGAGGCGGCTGTGATCGTTTCCGGGATGACCGACGATCCGGAGGTCATCAGCGCCGCCCTTCTCCATGATGTGATCGAGGACGCCGGGATCTCCTATGAGGAGCTGAAAATGCAGTTCGGGTCCCGGGTAGCCGACCTGGTGCTGGCAGAAAGCGAGGACAAATCCAGGACCTGGAAGGAGCGGAAAAGCGCCACCATTGAAAAGCTCAGATCGGCAGGACGGGCGGAAAAGCTCATCTGCCTGGGAGACAAGCTGAGCAATCTAAGGAGCACTGCCGCGGACATGCTGCTCCGGGGCGACGGCGTCTGGCAGAAATTCCGGGTCACAGATAAAAATGAGCACGCATGGTATTACCGCGGCGTATTTGAACAGCTTGGGGAACTGAAGGAAGAACTGGCATATCAGGAATCTGTCTCCCTGCTCCACAGAATATTTGACCAGGAGGAAGAAAAAGACCAATGAGAAAACTGAAGAAATTTTTACTGGGAGCCGCCGCCCTGTTCCTGGGCGTGACCGGAACGGCGGCCGCCTCCTTTCCAGCCTATGCGGACGGAGCCATGGGGGCCGTTTACAGGGCCCATATCCATGGCCGCGGCTGGACAGATATGGCAAAGGATAATACATATGTAAACGGCCCGAAGGATACGTATGTGACGGCAGTCGCCGCCTCCCTGGAGAACCAGCCCGAGGGCATGACCGGCACCATTGCCTACCAGGTGAACTTAAGCGGCTCCGGCTGGATGGACTGGCAGGAGAACCTTGGAGAGGCCGGGGCCACAGACACCGACAAGCCCCTGGAGGCAGTGCGGATGCAGCTCACAGGCCAGCTTTCCGAAAATTATGACCTTTACTATTCCGTCCTTCAGAATGGAGCCTGGACGGGCCTTGTAAGAAACGGAGAGACCGCCGGCGTGGAGGGCCAGGGACTCCGGGTGGACGGTATCCGCCTTGCAGTGACCGGAAAGGACGCAGGACTGCCGCCGGAGGGGACCCATATGGGCCGGTATATCGACCCATCGAAGCCCATGGTGGCCCTGACCTTTGACGACGGGCCCTCGGCCCATACGGCCAGGATCTTAGACTGCCTGGAGGCCAACGATGCCAGAGCTACCTTTTATATGGTGGGAAACCGTATGGGAACCTACCAGTCCACAGTAAAGCGCATGGTGGATATGGGCTGCGAGCCGGGCAGCCACACCTGGGACCACACCTATATCACGAAGCTGTCCCAGGAGGGGCTGTTTGCCAATCTGAACCGGCTGGACGACACGCTCCAGTCCATTGCCGGAGTGCGTACCGTGACCATGCGCCCGCCGGGAGGCTTTGTAAGCGACAATGCAAAGCAGAATTTGGCAAAGAAGGGCGTTCCCGCCATCCTCTGGTCCATCGACACCCTGGACTGGAAGACGAAAAACGCCCAGAATACCATCAACGTGGTATTAAGCAGCGTAAAGGATGGTGACATCATCCTGATGCACGATCTCTACGGTACATCCGCTGACGCAGCGGTGGTCTTGATCCCTGAGCTTAAAAAGCGGGGCTACCAGTTGGTGACGGTCAGTGAAATGGCATCGTTACGCGGCGGCATGACGCCGGGACAGGTATATCACAGCTTCCGTCCATAGGAAAAAGAATGGGAGCATGAGAGACCGCAGACGGTCCGCTTATGACGGGAGCTGCCAGGATCCGTTCCGGCAGCTCTGCCTTAAGGGCGGCCTGGTCTGCGGCCTTTTTATATAGGGAACCGGCAGAGCCCAGTCCCAGGAGCAGCAATAGAAGCCAGAAGACGGCGTGCTCGGGCAGTCGTTTCAAAAAAATCCCCCCATATCCAGGTCTGATAGTACAGGATATGCGGGGGATCTTTCTTTTATGCGGACAGCGGGCCTGCCGCTACCACACGGCCACAGTGCCGTCGGTCCTGGGCTCGGTGGCTCCGCAGAGGGTGCCGTCGTCGTCTCTTAAGATGATCTGGCCGCGGCCGAATTCCAGGCTGTTGACCGGGATGGTGATGTCATGGCCGGTACGGGTCAGCTTGTCAGCCATCTCGCTGTTATAAAGGCGCTCCAGGGAGATCTTCTTTTCTCCAGTCCACATCCATCTGGGGGCGTCCAGGGCCTCCTGGGGATTCATATGGAAGTCGATCATATTGGTCAGCACCTGCACATGGCCCTGGGGCTGCATAAAGCCGCCCATGACGCCGAAGGGGCCCACGGCCTTTCCGTCCTTGGAGAGGAAGCCGGGGATGATGGTGTGGTACGGCTTTTTGCCGGGAGCCACACAGTTTTCCATGGTCTCGTCCATGGTGAAGTTATTGCCCCGGTTGTGGAAGACGATGCCTGTGCCCGGAAGGACGGTTCCGGAGCCAAAGCCGCAGTAGATGGACTGTATGTAGCTGATCATGTTGCCGTCGCCGTCGGCTGCATTTAAGTAGACCGTATCGCCGCAGTAGGGAGTTCCGGGCTTGGGCTCCAGGGCGGTGCTCCCGATGAGGGCCCGGCGTTTTGCCGCATAGTCCCTGGATAAGAGCTGCTCCACCGTGGGCTTCATGGCTCTGGGATCGGCCACATACCGTTTTCCGTCAGTGAAGGCAAGCTTTAAGGCCTCCATGATCTTATGGGCCGTTTCCGGATCGTCGTGGCCTGCGGAAAGGTCCATGCCCTCCAGGATATTTAAGGCCATGAGGACAACGATGCCGTGGCCGTTGGGCGGGATCTCCCAGACGTCATAGCCTCTGTAATTGGTGGTGATGGGCTCCACCCACTGGGCCTTGTAGGCGGCCAGGTCCTCTTTTCTCAGATAGCCGCCGGTCTTTCTGGAATAGCTGTCGATGGCGTCGGCAATGGCTCCCCGGTAGAAGGATTCGCAGTTGGTCTTTCCAAGCTCCTCCAGAGTTTCGGCCATGCCCTTATACTTAAAGATCTCACCGGCTCTGGGAGCGCGGCCGTCGATGGTGAAATCCGCTGCCCAGGCCTCGTAAAATTCTGGGGATAGCTCCTTTTTAAAGGACTCGGCCAGACGGTTCCAGAGTGCGGATACCACGGGAGATACAGGGAAGCCGTCCCGGGCATAGGAGGCGGCAGGCTCCAGGATCTGGGAGAGGGACAGCTTTCCAAAGCGTTTGTTGATCTCCGCCCAGCCGGAGGTGACGCCGGGGACTGTAACGGCTCCCCAGCCGTATTTGGGCATTTCTGTGTATCCGGCCTGTTTTAAGGTATCCACGCTTAAAAGAGCGGGAGCCGGGCCGCTGGCGTTTAAGCCGTAAAGCTTTCCTTCGTGCCAGATCAGGGCAAAGCCGTCGCCGCCCATATTGCAGGACATGGGCTCCACCACAGCCAGACAGGCGGCTGCGGCCAGGGCTGCGTCAAAGGCGTTTCCGCCTTTTTTGATCATATCCAGGCCTGCCTGGGCAGCCAGGGGCTGGGAGGCGCAGACCATTCCCCGGCGGCCGTAGACAAGACGGCGGCGGGACGGATAGCGGTACTGGAGCGGGTCAAAATGAAGATCCATGAAATTTCCTCGCTTTCTTAATTTAAATAATCTCTTACAAACTGTACCAGCACGGCGGTTCCGGCGGCGATACAGTCTTCGTCAAATGTATTTTTGGAATTGTGGATCCCGTGTCTGGTATTGGGATCACTGTTTCCCGAGCCTAAGCGGAACTGGGCGCCGGGAGCATATTCCGGGAACAGGCAGGAGAAGTCCTCGGAGCCCAGGGAGGGGCTGTCGAAGGTGAAGATCCGGTCTGCACCGATGGTCTTTTCTGCGGCCGCTGCCACCAGATCGACGACAGTATCGTCGTTGACCAGAGGCGGCATACCGTCGCCCCAGGTGATCTCGCCCTTTCCGCGGAGGGTCTCCGCTCCCAGGGTCACGATCCGTTCCACGGACTGCTTCATGGACTCCCGAAGCTCCGGCGTCAGGGTCCGGAGGGTTCCCTGCATTTCCACAAAATCCGGTACGATATTGGCCGCCTTGCCGCCCTGGATGTTTCCGATGGTGAGGACGGCGGAGGAGATGGGATGGTTTTCCCTGGAAACGATGGTCTGGAGCTGGGTCAGCACATAGGCGCTGATCATTACCGGATCCACGAAATTTTCCGGGTGAGCCCCGTGGCCGCCTTTTCCGCTGATCTTAATATGGAAGAAATCGTTGGAGGCGCATCCAGGCCCTTTCTTTAAGGCAATGGTCCCGGCGTCGTATTCCGGAGACACGTGGAGGCCGATGAACACATCGGGCTTTGCAGCCCTTGTAAAACCACAGTCGATGAACTGCTTTGCACCGCAGCCCTTTTCCTCGGCCGGCTGGAAAAGGAACATGACGGTTCCAGAAAGCTCGTCCCGGATCTGGGAAAGGACCCGCGCACAGTATAAAAGCACAGTAGTGTGGATATCATGACCACAGGAATGGCAGACATTGGGAATTTCGGATGCAAATGGGAGCTCTGTCAGCTCCGGCATGGGCAGGGCGTCGATATCCTCCCGGATGGCCACGGTCTTTCCGGGGTTTTTGCCGCGGAGGATGCCGAGCACTCCGGTCTTTAAGCCGATCTCGGCGATCTCAATGCCGTATTCCGTCAGCTTTTCCCGGATCAGCTTCGTGGTTTCAAATTCTTCATTGCTGAGCTCCGGATGCTGGTGGATATGACGGCGGATGGCGGTCATTTCTTCATTCAATGGCAGGACCAGTTTCATGGTTTCCATAGGAGTTCCTCCTGTTTCGTTTGAATTTTCCAACATGTTTTTATTTTAAAACAGAATGAGGGAAAATACAATCCAAATTGTATGAAACATGGGGGAGCCGTCCCGGGGCCAGAAACCTGTTGCAATTTGCGACAAAAAATTTTATAATAAAATTTAATATTATCATGGGCATGATGTGGATACGGGGAATTGGGAGATCCTGGAGGCCCGGGTGAGGGAAGGTGTGAGCGTATGGAAGAAAAACTGAAAAGCATAGAAGTGGAACTGGAGGCCCCGGCAGATTTTACCAGCCCCGACGTGCTGTATGAGGATCTGGTAAAGAGCATACGGAAATATCATCCGTCTGACGATCTGGGCATGGTGGAAAAGGCGTATCAGATCGCCCGGGATGCCCACAAGGACCAGAAGAGAAAATCCGGGGAGCCATATATCATCCATCCCCTCTGCGTGGCGATCATCCTGGCGGACCTGGAGCTGGATAAGGAATCCATCATCGCCGGTATCCTCCATGACGTGGTGGAGGATACGGTTCTGACCGAGGAGGAGCTGGCGGCGGTCTTCGGAAAAGAGGTGGCCCTGCTGGTGGACGGCGTCACAAAGCTGACCCAGCTGTCCTGGTCTGCCGATAAGGTGGAGATGCAGGCGGAGAACTTAAGAAAGATGTTCCTGGCCATGGCCAAGGATATCCGGGTCATCCTCATCAAGCTGGCGGACCGCCTCCACAACATGCGGACACTTCAGTACATGAAGCCGGAGAAACAGAAGGAAAAGGCCAGGGAGACCATCGAGATCTACGCGCCTCTGGCGGACCGTCTTGGTATTTCCAAAATAAAGATCGAGCTGGACGACCTGGCGCTGAAATACCTGGAGCCGGACGTTTATAATGATCTCCAGGAAAAGATATCCCTGACCAGCGAGGCCAGGCAGAATTTCATTGACGAGATCATCCAGGAGATCAGCACCCACATGAAGCATGCGGAGATCGAATGTGAGGTCAGCGGCCGGGTGAAGCACTTCTTTAGTATTTATAAGAAGATGGTGAACCAGAACAAGACCCTGGACCAGATCTATGATATTTTTGCAGTGCGGATCATTGTGGATACGGTGAAGGACTGCTATGCGGCCCTGGGTGTGATCCATGAAATGTATAAGCCCATCCCGGGCCGGTTCAAGGACTATATCGCCATGCCAAAGCCCAATATGTACCAGTCCCTGCATACGACCCTGATCGGGAACAACGGCCAGCCCTTTGAGATCCAGATCCGGACCTTCGAGATGCACCGGACGGCAGAGTACGGAATCGCGGCCCACTGGAAGTATAAGGAAAGCGGCAGCGGCCACATTGCAGCCGGAGACGAGGCCAAGAAGTTAAGCTGGCTGAGACAGATCCTGGAGTGGCAGCAGGATATGTCGGACAACAAAGAATTCCTAAGCATGCTAAAGAGCGATTTGGACATGTTCTCCGACAACGTTTACTGCTTTACGCCCAACGGCGATGTGAAGGCCCTGCCCAGCGGCTCCACGGCCATTGATTTTGCCTACGCCATCCACACGGCTGTGGGAAATAAGATGGTGGGCGCCCGGGTCAACGGGAAGCTGGTGAACATCAACTATGTGATCCAGAACGGAGACCGGATCGAGATCATGACCTCCCAGAATTCCAAAGGCCCCAGCAGGGACTGGTTAAACCAGGTCAAGAGCAGCCAGGCGAAGAATAAGATCAATTCCTGGTTCAAGCAGGAGCGGAAGGCCGATAACATCGTCAAGGGCCGGGAGCTGATCGACCGGTACTGTAAGGCCAAGGGGATCAACTTTGCCGATATCAGCAAGCCCGAATATATGGATAAGGTCTTAAAGCGCTATGCCTTCCAGGACTGGGATTCGGTACTGGCCTCTGTGGGCCACGGCGGCTTAAAAGAGGGCCAGGTCATCAATAAGATGGTGGAGGAACGGGAGAAAAAGCTGAAGCGGGAAGTGACCGACGCGACGATCCTGGACACCATTGGAGACAACAACCGGGCGGCTGTGGTGCCCATGCGCGGAAAGAGCAAAAGCGGCATCGTGGTCAAGGGGATCCATGATCTGGCAGTGCGCTTCTCCAAATGCTGCAACCCGGTGCCGGGAGACGAGATCGTGGGCTTCGTGACCAGAGGCCGTGGCGTTACCATCCACCGGACCGACTGCATCAATGTGCTGAACCTGCCGGAAATGGAGAGGAACCGGCTGATCGACGCCGAATGGCAGGCGGAAGAGGATGAGAAGGGAACGGCCACCTATGCCACTGAGATCTCCATTTATGCCAATAACCGGATTGGTATGTATGTGGATATTGCCAGGATCTTCACAGAGCGGGAGATCGATGTGACCAATATGAACGCCCGGACCAATAAGCAGGGCAAGGCCACCATCACCATGTCCTTTGATATCCACGGAACAGAAGAATTAAATACTCTCATGGCCAAGATCCGCCAGATCGACGGGGTCTTAGACATCGAGAGGACCACAGGCTGATAAAAATACGGGGAGTCTGCCACGCCAAACGGCCGGCGGACTCCATCATCTTTGAAAGGGAAAGAAAACAATGAGCGGAATTTGCGTAAAGAATCTGACAGTGGGAATGGTAGAGACCAACTGCTGCCTGGTCTATAATGAGGAGACAAAACGGGCGGTGATCGTGGATCCGGGCGATGCAGCAGATGTGATCCGGGAGGAATGCCGGAAGCTGGAGCTTTCGCCGGAGCTGATCCTTCTGACCCACGGCCATTTTGACCACATTATGGCGGCAGAGGAGCTTAAGAAGGAATGGGGAATTAAGATCTGTGCCTGTGAAAAGGAGCTGGAGGTCTTAAGAGACAGCAAAAAGAACCTGATGATGGATTATTACAGAAAGGATTACACGCTGGAGCCGGATCTGACGGTCTGTGACGGAGAGACCTTTGAGGCCGCGGGCGTGACCTGGAAGGTGATCGAGACCCCTGGCCATACCATCGGCTCCTGCTGCTACTATATCGAGTCTGAGGATCTTCTGTTTGCGGGCGACACCCTGTTCCGCACCTCCTACGGCCGGGTGGATCTTCCCACAGGAGACGCCATGTCCATGCTGGCCTCGGTGAAGAAGCTTTTAACGCTTCCGGAGACGGTGAAGGTATATCCGGGCCATATGGGCGTTACCTCCATTGAATATGAAAAGAAGCACAATCCCCTGGCGAGGTACTAGAAATGATCGGAATTTTACTGAATGATGCTTCCTATGAGCAGGACATCCGGGAGCTTTTAATGGCGTTCTATCCAGGAGAGGGCTTTGCCCATGAAAGGACCGGGGGCGTGGACTTTTATGTGGAAGGAACGTATGAGCCGGAGTCCGGCACATTTTCCCTGGATATCCTGGAAAATGAAGAGAAAAAGGCGGGAGCGGCATTTCCCGTCTCTTATGAGAACCGTCTGGAAGCCAAGACCGCCATCAAACGGGAGCTTTACGGCCTTCTTTCTGCCCGTACCGGAAAGACTCTTCCATGGGGGACCCTTACCGGGATCCGTCCCACAAAGATCGCCTTAAGCCGGCTGGACCAGGGCGTTCCGGAGGAAGAGATCCGGGAATTCATGGAAAAGACCTATCTGACCAGCAGAGAGAAGATCGATCTGAGCCTGGATATCGCGGAGCGGGAAAAGGAGCTCCTAAGCCATATCGACTACGAAAACGGATACAGCCTGTATGTGGGGATCCCGTTCTGTCCCACCACCTGCCTGTACTGCTCCTTTACCTCCTACCCCATCGGGGCCTGGGAAAAGAAAATGGACCAGTACCTGGCCGCTCTTTTTAAGGAGCTGGATTATGTGGCGGAGACTATGAAGGGACGCACCCTGGATACAGTCTACTTCGGGGGAGGAACGCCAACGGCCTTAAAGGCAGAGGAGCTGGATGCCATCCTCACCCGGATCGGGGAGCGGTTCGATCTTTCTTCTGTGAAGGAGTTTACAGTGGAGGCCGGACGGCCCGACAGCATCACTGAGGATAAGCTGAAGACCCTGCGGGCTCACGGGATCTCCAGGATCTCCATCAATCCCCAGACCATGAAGCAGTTCACCCTGGATCTCATTGGCCGCCGCCACACGGTGGAGATGGTGAAGGAAAAATACCGTCTGGCGAGAAGGCTGGGCTTTGATAACATCAACATGGATCTGATCATCGGCCTGCCGGAGGAGGATATAAACGACGTGCGGGCCACTATGGAAGAAATAAAGGAGCTGGCCCCCGACAGCGTTACGGTCCATTCCCTGGCCATCAAGCGGGCTGCCAGGCTCAATATCTTTAAGGAGCGGTATGCGGACTTAAAGATCGAGAACACCCAGGAAATGATCGATCTGACGGCAGAGTACGCCAGATCCATGGGCCTGGTACCCTATTATCTGTACCGCCAGAAAAACATGGCCGGCAATTTTGAAAATGTGGGCTACGCGGCCCCGGATAAGGCGTGTATCTACAACATCCTCATCATGGAGGAAAAACAGACCATAGTCGCCTGCGGGGCCGGGACCACGACGAAGGTGGTATTCCCTGCGGAAAACCGTCTGGAGCGGGTGGAGAACGTCAAAGATGTGGATCAGTATATCGCCCGCATCGACGAGATGATCGGAAGAAAAGAAAAGATGCTTGAAAAACTGGATGGGCTGTCGTAAACTTACCATCAGACATAAAATATGGAGGAACGAGTATGGCGTTAAAGAAAAAGCCGGTGACCGGCATGAAGGATATCCTGCCCCAGGAAATGCAGATCCGCGATTATGTTCTGAACCAGATCAAGGAAACGTACCGCGGCTTCGGATTCTCTTCCATTGAGACTCCCTGTGTGGAGCACATCGAAAACCTGTTAAGCAAGCAGGGGGGAGACAATGAAAAGTTGATCTTTAAGGTATTAAAGAGGGGCGAGAAATTAAACTTAGAGGCAGCAGAAACAGAAAATGACCTGGCAGACAGCGGCCTGCGCTACGATCTGACGCTCCCGCTGTCCAGATACTATTCCAACAACGCGGCCAATCTGCCGTCGCCCTTTAAGGCGCTCCAGATCGGAAGCGTATGGAGGGCAGACCGCCCCCAGAAGGGCCGTTACCGCCAGTTTGTCCAGTGTGACATCGACATCTTCGGCGATGCCACCAGCCAGGCGGAGATCGAGCTGGTGCTGGCGACCACCACAGCCTTAAAAAAGATCTGTCCCAACAACCAGTTTGAGGTCCGCATCAACGACCGGAAGATCCTGCGGGCCATGGCCGTTTACAGCGGCTTCCCGGAGGAGGACATTGAAAAAGTGTTCATCACCGTGGACAAGATGGACAAGATCGGCGTGGACGGCGTGAGAGCGGAGCTGGTAGAAAACGGATATTCCGAAGAAACGGCGGATAAATATCTGGAACTCATGGGACAGGTGACAAATGACGCCGATGGAGTCCGCCGTATGGGAGAGATCCTTTCGGGCGTACTGGAGGACGGTGCAGCTGAAAATCTGGCGGAGATCATGGATACGGTCATGAGCGTGTCCGGCGGAGGCTTCGGACTGAAATTCGATCCCACCCTGGTCCGCGGCATGGGCTATTACACCGGCACGATCTTTGAGGTGGCCATGGAGGGCTTTGGCGGCTCTGTGGCCGGCGGCGGAAGATATGATAAGATGGTGGGAAGATTCACAGGCATGGATACACCGGCCTGCGGCTTTTCCATCGGCTTTGAGCGGATCGTGGGGATCCTCATGGACGCCGGCTTTGTTGTTCCGGAAAAGAATGCCAGAGAGGCCTGGATGTATGAAAAGGGCATGGGAATGGAGCGCCTTTCTGAGATCCTCAAGGAGGCCATGGCTGCCCGGGCAGAGGGAAAGACGGTCCTGGTGACCCAGATGAATAAAAATAAGAAGTTCCAGAAGGAGCAGCTGGGAAAAGAAGGCTATACGGAGTTTAAGGAATTCTATAAAGAGGAGTTAAAGCGTTAAGCAGGAGGAGAATATCATGGCAGAATCAATGGCAGGCTTAAAGCGTTCCTGCCGCTGTACGGAGGTTACAGAGGCAAACGTGGGCCAGGAGCTGACCCTTATGGGCTGGGTCCAGAAGAGCAGAAATAAAGGCGGCATCATCTTTACAGATCTGAGAGACCGCACCGGGATCATCCAGATCATTTTTGAGGAAAGCGACTGCGGAGCCGAGAGCTTTGCAAAGGCAGAGCGCTTAAGAAGTGAGTTTACCATCGCGGTGACCGGCGTGGTGGAAAAGCGTTCCGGCGCGGCCAACGAAAACTTAAAGACCGGTTCCATTGAGGTACGGGCAAGATCCCTGCGGATCCTTTCCGAATCCGAGGTTCCGCCGTTCCCCATTGAGGAAAACAGTAAGACAAGGGAAGAGGTGCGCTTAAAATACCGGTATCTGGACCTGCGCCGTCCGGATCTCCAGAGAAACATCCTGGTCAGAAGCCGTGTGGCTACCATGGTGCGCCAGTTTTTAGCAGATGAGGGATTTTTAGAGATCGAGACCCCCACCTTAATTAAGAGCACGCCGGAGGGAGCCAGGGACTATCTGGTGCCCAGCCGTGTGCATCCGGGGAACTTTTATGCCCTTCCCCAGTCTCCGCAGCTCTTAAAGCAGCTTTTAATGTGCTCTGGATTTGACCGTTATTTCCAGCTGGCCCGCTGCTACCGGGACGAGGATCTCAGGGCTGACCGCCAGCCGGAGTTTACCCAGATCGACATGGAGCTGTCCTTTGTGGATGTGGAGGACGTGCTGGATGTAAACGAGAGGCTTTTAAAGAAGATCTTCAAGGAGATCTGTGATTTTGATGTGCAGCTTCCCATCCAGAGAATGACCTGGAGAGAGGCCATGGACCGCTTCGGCTCAGATAAGCCGGATCTGCGGTTTGGAATGGAGCTTAAAAATGTGTCCGACGTGGTAAAGGACTGTGAATTTGTGGTGTTTAAGAGCGCCCTGGAAAACGGCGGTTCTGTCCGCGGCATCAACGCAGACGGCCAGGCCGGCATGCCCAGAAAGAAGATCGACGCTCTGGTGGAATACGCCAAGGGCTTTGGGGCCAGGGGACTGGCCTACCTGGCCATCCATGAGGACGGCTCCTATAAGTGCTCCTTCGGAAAGTTCATGAAGGAGGAGGAGCTGGACGCCCTGGTAAAGGCCATGGACGGAAAGCCGGGAGACCTGTTATTCTTTGCCGCCGACAAGGATAAGGTGGTATTCGACGTTCTCGGAAACCTCCGTCTGGAGCTGGCAAGACAGCTGGATCTTCTTAAGAAGGATGACTTTAAGTTCCTGTGGGTGACTGAGTTCCCGCTTTTAGAGTACTCAGAGGAAGAGGACCGGTATGTGGCCATGCACCATCCGTTCACCATGCCCATGGAGGAGGATATCCCCCTTCTGGACAGCGATCCGGGCGCAGTGCGTGCAAAAGCATACGATATCGTGTTAAACGGAACAGAGCTGGGCGGCGGTTCTGTGCGTATCCATCAGGGAGATATCCAGGAGAAGATGTTTGAGGTCCTGGGCTTTACGCCGGAGCGGGCCAACGAGCAGTTCGGCTTCCTTCTGGATGCCTTTAAATATGGCGTTCCGCCCCATGCCGGCCTGGCCTACGGCCTGGACCGTGTGATCATGCTGATGGTGGGAGCCGACAGCATCCGCGACGTGATCGCTTTCCCGAAGGTAAAGGATGCCTCCTGTCTGATGATGGAGGCTCCGTCAGAGGTGGATGTGAAGCAGCTGGAGGAGCTTCATATCGCTGTGGTTCCGGAGGAGAAGGAACAGGAATAAAGAAGAATAAAGAGGGCATCGGCAGTCGCCGGTGCCCTCTTATTTGGTTAGTGGGAAGAAATAGCTGTCCTGCCGCACTTTCGGATGGAAGGTCAGAAGGAGCGGAAAAGAAAATACAGGATCATCAAAACGAATACGATCTTTACACTGTTATATATAAGCGTACTATGTTTAGAATTGCGGACCTTTTCCAGCACATATATCTGGATGGATATCATGAGGAAATAGCGTATCACATCCAGAACGGTCGGAAGGATGGAGAGGGGGAAAACAGGATACCGGGGTCTTGTGTGAATAGAGGAAATAATCCCCAGGGCCAGGGCCGCTATAAAAGCTTTTTTATATTTTGGCTGCATTGAAAACTCCTATTACTGCAATTCGCTGTTTACAAGGTTATCTGGTAAAAAGGACCATTCTCCCGTCCATCCAGCCCAGTATTGAGATCCGCTATATCCACTTACGGCCACAATTTATCACTTTGATGTATTCGTACCTTTATAGTTTTTTATAAGAATCAATAAAAACGGTTTATATGAATGCAACAGGAGAAAAAGATTATCTAATATATATAATACGTTGAAATATAAAGAAAATCAATGGATTAAAGCGATAAATTCAAAAAACTTTCTGAGAGAACCCCGCTTATTCTAAAGCGGCCCCTGGCTTTGTGAAACTTTAGTGAAGTGATGGTATTTTACCGCCTGTTCTGTTAGAATACAGGTAGAAAAGAAACGAGCAAGGAAGGTGGAAAAATGGATGCTGTGAAGGTACTGATGGTGGACGACGAGGCCAGGATGCGGAAGCTGGTAAAGGATTTTCTGGCCATCAAGGGATATAAGGTGATCGAAGCAGAGGACGGGGAGCAGGCGGTGGATATCTTTTTTAAAGAAAAGGATATCGGTCTGGTGATCCTGGACGTGATGATGCCGAAAATGGACGGCTGGGAGGTATGCCGGACCCTCCGCCGCTATTCCCAGGTGCCGATCATCATGCTGACGGCCCGGTCCGAGGAACGGGACGAGCTTCTGGGGTTTGAACTGGGAGTGGACGAGTATATTTCCAAGCCCTTCAGTCCAAAGATCCTGGTGGCCCGCATAGAGGCCATTTTAAGGCGGGGAAATGCCGGAACGGGAGAGATCCTGGAGGCAGCCGGGATCCGGGTGGATAAAGACGCCCACGAGGCCAGTGTGGACGGCCAGCCGGTGGATCTGAGCAATAAGGAATTTGAGCTTCTGACGTATTTTATGGAAAACCAGGGGATGGCCCTGTCCAGGGAAAAGATCCTGAACAACGTGTGGAATTACGATTATTTCGGCGACGCCAGG
>NZ_JAXXBR010000104.1:0-18629 GCF_037242085.1 Alitiscatomonas sp.
GGTCTCGCCCATGCCCACGATCCCGCCGCTGCACACTGTAAGCCCGGCGGCCTGGGCGGCTTTTATGGCGGCCAGCTTCTGGTCAAAGGTGTGGGTGGTGCACACATTGGGAAAATTGCTCCGGGAGGTCTCCAGATTGTTGTGGATCCGGGTGACACCTGCTTCCTTCAGCTTTTCATACTGAGACTGGTCCAGGAGACCGAAGGAGGCGCAGACCAGACAGCCGGTTTCTTTCCGGATCCTCTGGATGGCCAGGCACATCCGGTCCACCTCCCTATCGTTTAACTGCCTGCCGGAGGTCACGATAGAAAAGCGGGGAACACCCTGTCTGTGATTCCTTCCAGCTTCCCGGACAATGGTATCAGCATCCAGCAGAGGATATTCCTCTGCGCTGGAAGAAGAATAGGCGGATTGGGCGCAGAACCGGCAGTTTTCCGGGCAGCGGCCGCTCTTCCCGTTGATGATGGTACAGAGGTCGAAGCGGTTCTGGCAGAAATGGAGCTGGATCTGGCGGGCGGCGGAGCAGAGCTCCTCCAGGGGAGCCTCATAAAGGGCCAGGGCTTCCTCCCGGGAGATCATGCCGCCGTTTAAGATCCGTGTTTTCAGTTCCTGGATCATGGTCATAGGTTCAGTCATGGGTGCCTCCTAAAGTAAACTAAAAATTTTATATGGTTTACAATATCATAAAAACAGAGAAATGTAAACTATGTAATAAATTTGGTTGACAAACAGAGGGAGGAAAACTGCCTTGACAATCCGGCTGAAATTCCGCAAAATAAGAGGAAGAGAGGGGCTGGAGAGTCTGCTTTTCCGGCCCTGGGAAAATACGGAGGGATGGATGCAAATGGGAAAGACCATGGAGGAAAAGGCGTTCCGGGAGCACGTTTCCTGGGTGATGTTTCTGCTCAGTATCCTGGTGATCTGGGCTCACTCTTATAATGCGGAGCTGTTTTCCGGCGGCGCCCCGGTCACAGAGGGGATCTGGCTGACAGTCCACAGGATCCAGGATTTCTTGTCCGCGGCCCTGGGGCTGACGGCAGTGCCGGGATTTTTTATGCTGTCGGCGTACCTTTTTTTCCGCAGCTTTTCCTGGGAGAAGCTTCCGGCAAAATGGAAGAGCCGGGTCCGCAGCGTGGCGGTCCCCTATCTGGCCTGGAATCTTTTTTATTATCTGGGCTATGTGCTGGCAACCCGCATTCCGGCCGTTTACCGGCTCATTGGAAAACCGCCGGTGCCATTTAACGGGGAGGAGCTTCTGGCGGCTGTTCTTCATTACCAGTACGCGCCGGTATTCTGGTATCTGTATCAGCTGATGTTCCTGATCCTGCTGTCCCCGGTCCTTTACTGGATCATAAAGAACCGGACCCGGGGGCTGGTCTTTCTGGCAGTTGTCATGGCGGCCGTCCATTTTCATCTGGATACCATGCATCCGAACACCGACGCACTTCTTTACTATTCCTTTGGGATCTTTATGGCCGTCCATGGCCGGGAATTGACAGAGGCTTCTTATGGAAAGGGGCGGATCCTGGCGGGGATCGGAAATGTCCTTATGGCAGCGATCTGTTTCTGGAGGATGGGGAAGCCCGGGGCAGATGTTTTGTGGATCGTCATGTTCCGTTTTTTCCTTCCCATATCCATATGGCTTCTGTTTGACAGCGGACGGATGGGAAAGACCCGGCCGTGGATGCGCCAGAGCCTGTTTTTATACGGGATCCATTTTATCCTGGTGCGTGTTTTTAATAAGGCCGGAGCCCTGGTGCTGGGACGCGTGCTGGATGGAACGGCCATGGCGGTCTTAGCTGTGGTCTGGTTCCTCCTGCTTCCGGCGGCGGTGGTGGCATCCTCTTACGCGGCGGCCCGGATCCTGGTCCGGTATGCGCCAGCCGTGTGGCGGATCTTTTCCGGAGGGCGGAGCCTGGACTAAGGCTTCCTGAAAAATGAAACAGAGAGGAAATGACAGATGATACTGGAAAAAGAAGACTGGGAGGAGCCAGAGTGCTGCTTCAGACCACATATAGCAGCCGCAGAGGCGGTGCATACAGGGAGCGCGGACGGAGGTCCCTCGGTCCGGGAGGTGATCCAGGGCTTTGACCGGCTCCTGGACCGGGATGCCAAACGGGAGGCGGCCATATATCTGGAGGACTGGATGGCCCGGTATGAGGAAGCCGGGGACTGGGCATCCCAGATCACTATATTGAATGAAATGATGGGCTTTTACCGCAATTCCGGAGAGAGGGAAAAGGGCCTTGCGGCGGTGGAAAAGGGGCTGGCCCTGGTGGGAGATCATGGGCTTTCCCAGACTGTCACCGGCGGCACCACCTGTCTCAATGCCGCCACTACCATGAAGGCTTTTGGAAAGGCAGCAGAGGCCATGCCGTATTACGACCAGGCCTTTAGGGCCTATGGCGGGAGCCTGCCGCCGGGAGACTACCGGTTCGGAGGCCTGTTCAACAACATGGCCCTGGCCTGGGAGGACCTGGGAGAGTATAGAAAGGCGGAGGCATATTATAAGAAAGCCATGGATATCATGGAGGCGCTGCGGCCGGGAAGCCTCCTGGAGATCGCGGTCACCTGGGTGAACCTGGCGGTGCTGTATGAGAAGGCGGGACGGGAGGAGGAGATCGACGGATGTCTGGAAAAGGCAGTGGAGATCTTTCGCTCTGGAGAGGTTCCCAGAGACGGATATTACGCGTTTAATTGCCGGAAATGCGCGGAAACATTCGGACATTTCGGATATTTCAGAATAAAGAAGGAACTTACCGAGGCGGCGGACCGGATCTATCGGGAAGCCGGAGAGGAGCCGGGGAGATGACAGGTGGAAAGAGCAGTGGAAGAGCGGCAGATATGGAGCCGATAGAGGAAGGACAGGACAGGGGAAACGTTATTAGGGGCCTGGAGCTTTCAGAACGGTTTTTTGGCGAATACGGCCTGCCCATGCTCCAGGAGCAGTTTCCCCAGTATATGGATATGATCGCCGCGGGAGTGGCCGGAGAGGGCTCCGACTGCTTTGGTTTTGATGATGCCATATCCCGGGACCATGATTTTGAGGCCGGCTTCTGTCTCTGGATCCCGGACCGGCTGGAGCATGAGCTGGAATTTAAGCTGTCCCGGGCTTATGGGAAGCTGCCGGGGGAGTATCTGGGAGTGAGGCGGGAAAAGCAGAGCCTCCTTGGCGGCGGACGCCGGGGCGTTTTGCTCACCGGAGAATTTTACCGCCGGTTCACAGGAAGGCCGGGAGCGCCGGAATCCCTGATGGAATGGCTGTATACGCCGGAGCACAGCCTGGCCTGTGCCGTCAATGGAAAAGTGTTTTACGACGGATGCGGGGCGTTTTCTGCCGTGCGCCGGGAGCTGGAGGACGGATACCCGGAGGACGTGCGTCTGAAGAAAATGGCGGCCCGGGCCGTCCTTATGGCCCAGTCGGGGCAATATAATTATTCCCGGTGTCTGAGGCGGGGGGAATACGGAGCCGCCGCCATGGCCCTCCACGAATTTGTTTCGGCAGGGCTTTCCATGATCTTTCTTCTGAACCGCAGGTACATGCCGTATTACAAATGGTCGTTCCGGGCCGCCAGGGAGCTGCCGGTGCTCCGTGAGGCTGCCGGGGAGCTGGAGCGGCTGCTGACAGGGGGAGCAGCTGTGCCGGGGGATGCGGCTGGCGTTTATGAGCCAGGGAATACGGAACCAGGGGACAGAAATGGCGTCCGTGGATCCGTGGAGAAGGAAGCAGAGGACACAGAGGGATCCTGCGGACCAGCAAAGAAGCGGCTGGCTGGCGGCCCGGTCCGGACAGAGGAGAGGATCGAAATGGTCTGCCGGGCTGTGGTACAGGAGCTGAAGCGCCAGGGCTTGACCGGCGGGGACTGGGATTATCTGGAGCCCCATGCCATGGAGCTGACGGAGCGCATCCGGGACGGAGAGCTTCGGAACCTTCATGTGATGGAGGGGTAGGGAGCCGTCGGCCAGGATCCGGTTTCGATTTCTCTCTTAGCTGGAGACAGCAGCGGCAGGCAGCTGTCTCCAACTCCATCAGTCCCCGGGTTTGCGAGATCTGACAAATGAATATAAACAGATGACCAGAACGGTAAAAATACCAACGGCCGCAGCGCCTGTCTTCCAATTAAAAGTACCACCCGGATACGTGATTCCGATACCGCCATGGCCAAACAGGCCAGCTTTTCTGGATGCCCGTGCAACGTCGCTGTAATTATATAATGGCATACTGCTGTCATTCTCTTCATTTGAAGCAGAAAGCAGATCCGTATTCTGAGCTGCAGTGGGCCAGTTACCCTCAAAAGCACGGGCTGCTGACGGTTCAGCAGGGATTATAAACTCAGCTTTTTCTTCGCTGTTAAATACGATCGCTGTGGGATATCTTATTCCTGGGATACCTGAAACGATTTCATATGTATAGTTTTTGGGATCATATCCCGCATGCTCCAGTGTATCTTTAATGGTTTCCGCATAGTTTACAGTCTGGCCATCAAAGATATGGATTGCGCCAACATGCCATTGATTTAAAATTTTTTCTAATTCTGTCTTTGCATCTTCTGGAACATCTTCAGAAATATCTTTCCCTGTTTCTGAATGGACCAGGCCATGATTCAGGGAATCCAATATTTCATCGTTCAGAGACAAGATTTCTGAATATTCACGGTCATTCCTGTCTATCAGATGTTCCATGGCGTAAATATTAAAGGTTAATACATTTATCATTAAAATAACAGTAAATACCCCGGATAATTTTTTATTCATGCTTTGCCCCCTCTCATTTGCATTATATCAGTTTTTAGTATCATGCCGCAATAAAACACTGAAAATCAACGCCCGATTTTCAGCGAAAAAACACTTGCACTCAAAAATAAACTATGCTATACTTATTTAGCTGTTCTAAGGGAACAGGTATATAAATAAACGTGACTGTCAGTCATGTACCAAAAAATAAAGAGGTGAAAATCATGAAAGAGGGAATCCACCCAAATTACTATCAGGCCAAGGTCGTTTGCAACTGCGGTAATGAATTTGTAACTGGTTCTACCAAGAAAGACATTCACGTAGAAATCTGTTCCAAATGCCATTCATTCTATACCGGTCAGCAGAAGGCTGCTTCCGCTCGCGGACGTATCGAGATGTTCAACCGTAAGTATGGTGTGAAAGCAGACAAATAAGGTTTGATAAAGCAGGGTTGAGCTTTTGGATATTTCTGAAAACTCAGCCCTTTTTGTTTACCCGGAGGCCAGGCGGAGTGGGAACGCTCCCGGCAGGCCCCGGAGGCAGACGGGCCGGAGACGCGCGTCTGCGGGATCTTACAGACATGGAGGTTTAAAATTGAAATATTCCGGTATCGGGGGACAGGCAGTCTTAGAGGGGATCATGATGAAAAACAAGGATACCTATGCCACCGCCGTCAGAAAGGCTGACGGGGAGATCGTGATCCAGAAAGACACATATGTGAGTATGACGGAAAAAGTGAAAATCTTTTCCCTTCCGTTTGTACGCGGGATTTTCAGCTTTGCGGACTCAATGATCCTGGGGATGAAGACCCTCACCTGGTCGGCCAGCTTTTTTGAGGACGATGAAGAGGACGAGGCTCCGGGAAGATTTGAAAGCTTCCTGATCGATAAATTCGGAGAAAAAATGGAAAGCGTCGTCATGACGGCGGTGATGATCTTTTCCGTGTTCATGGCCATCGGGATCTTTATGGTGCTCCCGCTTCTGATCGCCGGCTTTTTCCGCCGGTTCATCCAGTCGGAAACGGTCATGGCAGTACTGGAGGGAGTGATCCGCATCGGGATCTTTATCGCTTATATTAAGATCATTTCCAGGATGGATGACATCCGCCGCACGTTCATGTACCATGGCTCCGAGCACAAATGCATCAACTGCCTGGAGAACGGGCTGGTATTAAATGTGGAAAACGTCCGGAAGAGCTCCAAGGAGCACAAGCGCTGCGGCACCAGCTTTCTTCTGATCGTCATGGTCATCAGCATCCTGTTCTTTATGGTGGTCCGGGTGGACACCATCTGGCTCCGGATCGTCAGCCGGATCGTACTGATCCCGGTGATCGCGGGCGTGTCCTATGAGGTGCTGCGGCTGGCAGGCACCAGCAATTCAAAGATCATGGACATCATAAGCCGCCCCGGCATGTGGATGCAGGGACTGACCACCAAGGAGCCGGACGATTCCATGATCCAGGTGGCCATCGCCGCTGTGGAGGAAGTGTTCGACTGGAAGAAATACCTGGAGGAGAACTTTCCGGAAACGTATCCGGCCGGGTATTTTGAAGAGCAGGAGAAACTGGCATGACCTGGGGGGAGCTGTTAAAACAGGGCCAGGAGCGCTTAAAGAAGGCCGGGATCCAGGAGTATGAGCTGGACGCCTGGTATTTGTTTGAACAGGCATTTTCCATGAGCCGGGCCAGGTATTTCCTGGATGCAAAGGAGGAGGCGGCGCCGGGGGATGAGGCGCTTAAGGCCTATGAGGACGGCCTGGAGCGGCGTTCCGGCCGGGTGCCCCTCCAGCATATCCTGGGCACACAGGAATTCATGGGCATGGAGTTTTTTGTCAATGCCCATGTGCTGATCCCCAGGCAGGATACGGAGACGCTGGTGGAAACTGTGTTAAATGAGCAGAAAAACAGAAATATTTCTGTGCTGGATATGTGTACCGGCTCCGGCTGCATCGCCGTCAGCTTAAAGGCCCTGGGCGGATACGCCCGGGTGGCAGCGGCAGACATTTCTCCCGAGGCCCTGGAGGTGGCAGAAAAAAACGCCGGAACGTATCCGGTGGAGTTTCGCCAGAGCGATATGTTCGCTGCCTTTGAGCCGGGAAGGGACATGTTCGATGTGATCGTTTCCAATCCGCCCTATATCCCCAGTGAGGTGATCCGGGGCCTGGAGCCGGAGGTGCGTGACCATGAGCCTCTGGGAGCCTTAGACGGGAAAGAGGACGGCCTGTATTTTTACAGGATCCTGGCGGAGCAATGCGGGGATTTCTTAAACCAGGACGGTTCCGTTTATTTTGAGACGGGTCACGACCAGGGGGCGGCGGTGAAGTCGCTTTTAGAGTCCCATGGATTTCAGGATACAAAGGTGATAAAGGATCTGGCGGGCATGGACCGGGTAGTGCGCGGAACGTGGCTGGGGCAGATCCGGAAATAAAGAAGGAGGTTTCCTATGTTCGACCGTTTGGAAGACATTGTTAAGCATTACGAAGAGCTGATGTTTGAGTTAAACAATCCGTCCGTGGCAGAGGATCAGAAAAGATTCCGGAAGCTGATGAAGGAACAGTCGGATCTGACGCCGCTGGTGGAGACATATAAGGAATATAAGCAGGCAAAGCAGGACGTGGAGGACAGCCTGGCCCTTCTGGAGGAAGAGAGCGACGAGGAGATGCGGGAGATGGCCAAGGAAGAGCTTTCCGACGCGAAAAAAAGGATCGAGGAGCTGGAGCAGCAGCTGAAGATCCTTCTGCTTCCCAAGGACCCCAACGATGATAAGAACGTGATCGTGGAGATCCGCGCAGGCGCAGGCGGAGACGAGGCGGCCCTGTTCGCTTCCGAGCTGTACCGGATGTATGTCCATTACGCAGAGCGCCAGCGCTGGAAGGTGGAGCTGATCAACGTCAGCGAGAGCGGCATCGGCGGCATGAAGGAAGTGGAATTCATGATCACTGGCCAGGGCGCTTATTCCAAGCTGAAATACGAAAGCGGCGTGCACCGGGTACAGCGTGTGCCGGAGACTGAGTCCGGCGGCCGGATCCATACGTCCACGGCCACTGTGGCGATCATGCCGGAGGCCGAGGAGTTTGACGTGGTCATCGATGAAAAGGATATCCGCATCGACGTGATGCGCGCCTCCGGAAACGGCGGCCAGTGCGTAAACACCACCGACTCTGCGGTGCGTCTGACCCATATTCCCACGGGGATCGTGATCTACAGCCAGACGGAGAAATCCCAGCTGCAGAACAAGGATAAGGCGTTCCGCCTGCTGCGTTCCAAGCTGTATGACATGGAGCTGGAGCGCCGCCAGAATGAGGAGGCCGAGGCACGCCGCAGCCAGATCGGTACCGGCGACCGGTCCGAAAAGATCCGCACCTACAACTTCCCCCAGGGACGTGTGACCGAGCACCGGATCAAGCTGACCCTTTATAAGATCGACTCCATCATGGACGGCGATCTCCAGGAACTGATCGACAGCCTGATCGCCGCAGACCAGGCGGCCAAGTTAGCTAAAATGAACGAGACGTAAGCCGCTGTATGCCGGTCGGACCATAAAGGCGCTGGAATAGAAAAATGATCTGTAAAAAAGGACGGGCTGCGCCGGATGGCGGATCCTGTCCTTTTTTTCAGGCCAGGAGACTGGCACAGAGGAAAAGCAGCAAAAGACCACGAAGGAGAACGCAGGAGGAACTATGGAAATGAAGTTTTATGAGCGGGTGGGCCTGGTCTGCAGCCGGATCCCCAGAGGGAGGGTGGCCACCTATGGCCAGATCGCCCTGCTCTGCGGAAAGCCGGAGAACTCCAGACAGGTGGGATACGCTTTGAAGCATGGACTGGCTGGAGAAAACGCGCCGGCTCACCGGGTGGTGAACGCCGCCGGGATCTTAAGCGGGGCCGCTCATTTTGCGTCCATGGATCTCCAGTGCCTTCTTCTGCGGGAGGAGGGCGTGGAGGTGCTGTGGACTCCTAAGGGCTGGAGGACGGATCTGAAGCGTTATGGATGGAAAAATACCATGGAGGAGGCCTTGGAGCTGAACCGGACCTTTTCTGCCATGAACATCTGAGGCTCTGGAAAAAATCGGCAGAATTTAAAGAAATCTTAAAGATATACGCGGATCTTTGTAACATCCGGCCTTTCAATCATCCGGGATTTATGCTATAATGACGCCATATATACGGGAAAGGTGCGTCCTTTTCCAGCCGCAGGGGCGCTCATGCCGCGCGGCGGACGCCCTTGAAAAACGGACTAAAACAGCAGAAAAAGAAGGAGAACAGATATGAAAGGTATCATTCTTGCCGGCGGCAGCGGCACACGTCTTTATCCACTGACGAAGGTGACTTCCAAGCAGCTTTTACCCATCTATGATAAACCCATGATCTATTATCCCCTTTCCGTTCTGATGAACGCAGGGATCCGGGATATCCTGATCATCTCTACCCCCGACGACACGCCCAGGTTCGAAGCTCTTTTAGGCGACGGCCATCAGTTCGGCATCACCCTCAGCTATGCAGTACAGCCCAGTCCCGACGGGCTGGCCCAGGCCTTTATCATCGGCGCAGATTTTATTGGAAACGATTCTGTGGCTATGGTTCTGGGAGACAACATTTTCCACGGCCAGGGATTAAAGAAGCGCCTCAGGGAGGCGGCTGCCAGGGAAACGGGAGCCACTGTATTCGGATACTATGTGGACGATCCGGAGCGGTTCGGCATTGTGGAATTCGATAAGGACGGAAAGGCTGTTTCTATTGAAGAGAAACCGGAAAAGCCCAAGTCCAACTACTGCGTCACCGGCCTGTATTTCTATGACAACCGGGTGGTAGAGTACGCGAAGAACTTAAAGCCCTCTGCGAGAGGCGAGCTGGAGATCACGGATTTAAACCGGATCTATCTGGAAAATGGGGAACTGGATGTGACGCTTCTGGGACAGGGCTTTACCTGGCTGGATACGGGGACCCATGAATCCCTGGTGGAGGCCACCAACTTTGTAAAGACCGTGGAGACCCATGAGCACAGAAAGATCGCCTGCCTGGAGGAGATCGCCTACACCAACGGCTGGATCACCAGGGACGAAGTCATGGAGGCCTATGAGATCTTAAAGAAGAACCAGTACGGCCAGTATCTGAAGGACGTGGTGGACGGCAAGTACATCGACAAGCTGCCGGGACACGCGGACAGATAAACACTCCCTGCCCAGGACCGGGAGCGTTCCCGGGATCAGAACGCCGGAAGGCGGCGGGGCTGAGGAAAATGAATAAGGAGAAATAAAAATGAAGATCATCGTAACAGGCGGCGCCGGTTTCATCGGCGGCAACTTTATCCATCATATGGTAAATAAATATCCGGAGTATGACATCGTCAACCTGGATCTGCTCACCTACGCAGGAAACCTGGAGACCTTAAAGCCTGTGGAGGGAAAGCCCAACTATAAATTTGTAAAGGGCGACATTGCGGACCGGAAATTCGTATTCGATCTGTTCGAAAAGGAAAAGCCGGATATGGTCGTAAACTTTGCGGCCGAGAGCCATGTGGACCGCTCCGTGGTGGATCCGGAGAGCTTTGTGCGCACCAACGTTATGGGTACCACCACGCTCTTAGACGCATGTAAGGAATACGGGATCAAGCGCTATCACCAGGTATCCACCGACGAGGTATACGGAGACCTGCCCCTGGACCGTCCGGACCTCTTCTTTACCGAGGAGACTCCGCTCCACACCTCCAGCCCCTATTCCTCCAGTAAGGCCAGCGCCGACCTGTTCGTCATGGCATACCACAGGACCTTCGGGCTGCCGGTGACCATTTCCCGCTGCTCCAACAACTACGGCCCCTACCATTTCCCGGAGAAGCTGATCCCGTTAATGATCAGCCGCGCCCTGGCCGACGAGTCCCTTCCGGTATACGGAACAGGCGAGAACGTGAGAGACTGGCTCCATGTTTCCGACCACTGCGAGGCTATTGATCTGATCATCCACAACGGCCGGGTGGGAGAAGTATATAATGTGGGCGGCCACAACGAGCGCACCAACTTAGAGGTTGTAAAGACCATCTTAAAGGCCCTTGATAAGCCGGAGAGTCTGATCAAATTTGTAACGGACCGTCCGGGCCATGACCGCCGGTATGCCATCGATCCCACAAAGCTGGAGACCGAGCTTGGCTGGAAACCCAAATATAATTTTGACACCGGGATCCAGCAGACCATCCAGTGGTATCTGGACAACGAGGACTGGTGGAAACACATCTTAAGCGGCGAGTACAGCAATTATTTCGATAACATGTATGGAAAGAGGCTGGGTGAGAAATAATGAGGATCTTAGTAACAGGCGTCAAGGGCCAGCTGGGCCATGACGTGGTAAATGAAATGGTAAAACGCGGCCTGGAGCCCGTGGGCGTGGACCTGGAGGAGATGGACATCACCGATGCCGGGGCCTGCCGGAAGGTGATCACGGAATCGAAGGTGGACGCTGTGATCCACTGTGCCGCTTATACGGCTGTGGATGCGGCCGAGGACAATGTGGACGTATGCAGAAAGGTCAACGCAGATGGCACCAGGAACATTGCAGAGGTCTGCCGCGACCTGGATATCAAGATGATGTACATCAGTACGGATTACGTGTTTGACGGCCAGGGGACCCGTCCCTGGGAGCCGGATGACCAGCGCCATCCCTTAAACGTATACGGTCAGACCAAATATGAGGGAGAGCTGGCAGTGGAGGAGCTGGTGAAGAAATTCTTCATCGTCCGCATTGCCTGGGTCTTCGGCGTCAATGGAAAGAACTTCATTAAGACCATGCTCCGCATCGGAAAGGAGCGGGGCGCGGCCACGGTGGTGGACGATCAGATCGGCTCCCCCACCTATACCCACGATCTGGCCAGACTCCTGGTGGATATGATCCAGACGGAGAAATACGGCCGGTACCATGCCACCAACGAGGGCTTATGCTCCTGGTATGAGTTCGCCTGCGAGATCTTCCGTCAGGCGGGGATGGACCAGGTGAAGGTGACGCCGGTTCCCACCAGCGGATATCCGGCCTCCAAGGCGAAGCGGCCTATGAACAGCCGGATCAGCAAGGAAAAGCTCACGGAAAACGGCTTTGAACGGCTTCCGGACTGGAAGGACGCAGTGGGCCGCTATCTGAAGGAGATCACCTGGTAGGAAGAACGATGACTGGAGCTGCGGCGGAGATCTCCGCAGGGACCTCCGGGGCCGGAGGCTTCCTTTTGGGCGGCTGCGGCATAAAATAATACAGGGATCAGAAAAGCGGCCGACAGCGTGGGACGTGGCGTGCGGCCGCTTTTTTGGCAGCGGGGGGAAACCTTTTTAGGAGGATGAGAAAAATGGGAAAATATTTTGGAACAGATGGCTTCCGGGGAGAGGCCAACGTAAATCTGACGGTGGAGCACGCCTATAAGGTGGGACGTTTCCTGGGATGGTATTACGGGCAGAAGGCCAAGGGAGAGCGGTGCCGCATTGTGATCGGAAAGGATACGAGGCGGTCCAGCTATATGTTTGAGTATGCTCTGGTCTCCGGCCTTACGGCTTCGGGGGCAGACGTGTATCTGCTTCATGTGACCACCACGCCCAGCGTGTCCCATGTGATCCGGACCGAGGATTTTGACTGCGGAATCATGATCTCTGCCAGCCACAATCCCTATTATGACAACGGCATCAAGGTTATGAACGGCAGCGGCGAGAAAATGGAGGAGTCTGTGATCCTGGAGATCGAAAAGTATCTGGATGGAGAAATGGGAGAGCTTCCTCTGGCAAAACGGGACCATATCGGCCGTACCCAGGATTTTGCAGCCGGGAGAAACCGTTACATTGGTTATCTGATCTCCATCGCCACCCGCTCCTTTAAGGGAAAAAAGGTGGGGCTGGACTGCGCCAACGGAAGCGCATCCTCTGTGGCAAAGAGCGTATTCGACGCCCTGGGAGCCGATACCTTTGTGATCAATAACGAGCCTGACGGCTTAAATATCAATACAGACTGCGGCTCCACCCATATCGGCAGGCTCCAGGCCTTTGTGAAGGAGAACCATCTGGACGTGGGCTTTGCCTATGACGGCGATGCAGACCGCTGCCTGGCGGTGGACGAAAACGGAGACGTGGTGGACGGCGACCGGATCCTTTATATCTGCGGAAAGTATATGAAGGAGCAGGGAAATTTAAGGAATAATAAGATCGTCACCACAGTCATGTCCAATCTGGGCCTTTATAAGGCTCTGGACCGGGAGGGCATCGGCTACGAAAAGACGGCCGTGGGCGACAAATATGTGTATGAAAACATGGCCCAGACCGGAAATTGTCTGGGCGGCGAGCAGTCCGGCCATATTATCTTCAGCAAATACGCCACCACCGGCGACGGGATCCTTACCTCCTTAAAGATCATGGAGGTCATGCTGGAGAAAAAGGAGACTTTGTCCAGACTGGCCTCCGAGGTGACGATCCTTCCCCAGGTCCTCAAGAACGTGCGGGTGGCTGACAAGGCAGCAGCCCTGGGCGACGAGGATGTGAAGCAGGCAGCGGCCGACGTGGAAAAGGCTCTGGGAAGCGACGGAAGGCTGCTCCTCAGACAGAGCGGAACCGAGCCGCTGATCCGCGTCATGGTGGAGGCCGAATCCACGGAGATCTGTGAAACGTATGTGGATCAGGTGATCGATGCCCTTAGAAAAAAAGGTCACGCAGTCTTATAAGCTGCGGCCCTCATTATTTGTCCCGGCATAGCTCCCATAAACAAAAGATATGGGAGCTTTTGTTGCTATAACAGAAATGAGATGATATAATGTGTTTTACATAAATTCTGAGAAGAGGACTGATGGATATGGGGTTAGACCTAAAAGCGTAACGCAGTTTATCGTAGAAAAATACAGCGTGGTTTACCGACTCCGGCCTTAACGTGGAGGAAAAATGGTTCAGAACGTAAAACGCCAGTGAAGGACATAAATGGAGGAAGCAGATCATGAAAAATGTGGAACGATATCAGAGAGTACCGGTGGTCCATTACCCAGAGCGGGAATGGCCCGGAAAAGAGATACAGAAGGCGCCCGCATGGTGCAGCGTGGATTTAAGGGACGGAAACCAGGCCCTGGTGGAGCCCATGGTGGTGGAGGAAAAGATCGAGATGTTCAATCTCCTGGTGGAAATGGGATTTAAGGAGATCGAGATCGGCTTTCCTGCGGCCTCCCAGATCGAATTTGACTTCTTAAGACAGTTGGTGGAGCGGAATCTGATCCCCGACGACGTGATGGTCCAGGTGCTGACCCAGTGCCGGGAGCACCTGGTGAAGCGTACCTTTGAGGCCATCCAGGGGATCAAAAAGGCTGTGGTCCACATTTACAATTCCACATCCACCTTACAGCGGGATGTGGTATTCCACATGGACCGGGAGGAGATCAAAAAGATCGCCACAGACGGCGTCGCCATGGTAAAGAATTATATGAAGGACCATGACGGAGAGGTGGTACTGGAGTATTCACCGGAGAGCTTTACGGGCACAGAGCTGGATTTCGCCCTGGATATCTGCAACGCGGTCCAGAGAGCATGGGGACCGACGCCGGAGCACAGGATGATCATGAACCTGCCGTCCACGGTGGAGATGACGACTCCCAACGTGTATGCAGACCAGATCGAATGGATGAACAGGCATCTGGAAAACCGGGAAAGCATTATCTTAAGCGTCCATCCCCACAACGACCGGGGAACCGGAGTGGCGGCCACAGAGCTGGCGCTCCTGGCAGGTGCGGACCGGGTGGAGGGCACTCTGTTCGGAAACGGCGAGCGGACCGGAAATGTGGATATCCTGACCCTGGCTTATAATATGTTCTCCCAGGGCATCGACCCGGAGCTGGAGATCTCCGATGTAAAACGGATCGCGGAGGTGTATGAGCGGTGTACGAAAATGCACATCGATCCCCGCCATCCCTATGCCGGAAAGCTGGTGTTCACCGCCTTCTCCGGCTCCCACCAGGACGCCATCAACAAGGGCATGCATGCGCTCCTGGAGCGTCAGAGCAAGGTATGGCAGGTGCCGTATCTCCCCATCGACCCGTCGGATATCGGCCGGGAATACGAACCCATCGTCCGGATCAACAGCCAGTCCGGAAAGGGCGGCGTGGCCTTTGTCATGGATACCTTCTTTGGCTTCAAGCTGCCCAGGGGCATGCATAAGGAATTCGCCGACATGATCCAGAAGATCGCCGAGCGGCAGGGAGAGGTGGCCCCCGAGCAGATCATGGAGGAGTTTCGGAAAAATTATCTGGACCGGAAGGAGCCGTACCACTTCAAAAAATGCAAGATTACGGATTTCGAGTCCGCCGGAGATTTTACCACCGTGGCTGTGGTCACCTACACGGACCATGGAGTGGAAAAGCAGTTTGAGGGCGTTGGAAACGGCCCCATCGACGCCGTCCAGCGCGGCCTGGAGGAAGAGCTGGGCATCAATATCAAGGTCCTGGATTACAGCGAGCACGCCCTGACCTCCGGCTCCGGAGCCCAGGCGGCCTCCTACATCCACATGATGGATCAGGACCGGAAGCGCGTCACCTACGGCGTCGGCATCAGCTCCAACATCACCCGCGCCTCTCTGCGCGGCATCTTCAGCGCCGTCAACCGTTTATATGGAGACAACTGACAGATTCCTTACATTTACATACCCCTTCTTATGGACCGGAAGCTCCCCCCCAAAAAGCTCCCGGTCCCTTTTTATGCCTAGGAAAGAGCGTCCTGTGACAAAAAAACTCTGTGGAGCCTGACGTCAGAAAACAATGACTGTATGATGGTTCCATGGTATAATGTCCATAAAACGACATTATACCACCTGCTGTTTTAGGCAGAAAAAAGCATACAAAAATGATCAAACATACAGACCAGGGAGGATCAAATGGAAAAGAAAGTTATAAGAAGCGGCGTATTTGTAAAGATCATCGGCATCATCACCACAGCTATATTTTCACTGGTCAGCCTTTTCCTTGCCATAACAGGAAACATCATGGCTTCCATCTGCTTTTTACCATTTGTGGCGCTGGGGATCCTGCTCCTTCTGGCCTATAAAAAAGAAAGGATCCTCGTGGAAGAGGACCGATTGACCTTTTTCCATTTATTCAAACAGCCGAAACAGGTAAAATACAGCGATATCCGATGCCTGCTCCTGGTCCCTCTGGGCAGCCGGACACAGATGGTCCTTGTGGACCGGCAGTATAACCGGCTCGTCACGCTGGACTATGCGCTGGCCGATCTGGAAATATTGTTTGAAGCTCTCCTGGAAAACGACATTCCCAGCGTAGATCTTGGCGAAATGACAGAAAAGGGAGAAAACGTATCCCAATACATAAATGCATTAAACGTCATGGAGAAAAACCATTACAGATCCATCGCAGACGAAACAAAAACAATGGAGAGCCTGTCAGAAGGAAACGAGCCCTTTCACATTGCCGGAGCAAAGAAATTTTTAAAGGCAGCAGGCTGGATCCTGATACTTCTGAATGCAGCGGCCTTCCTGGCAGGCGGTAAGCTCATGGTCGCTATCTTTCTTTTTGTACTTCTGGCCGCCTACGGGATCTACCTCTGGTTTTACCCATACATCTATATAGAAACCACCACAAAAAAAGGAGAGCAGAACGCGCTCCAGATGCCGGTCCTGGGTCCTGTAATCGCAATGCTTTTATGCCTGAGCGTCTCAAAAAGCTTTGATTACGATCTGGGAAGCCTGCTCAGGATAACCATTTACCTAACAGCTTTGCTGTCCATTCCATACATCATCAGATCAGCAGGCGCAAAGGTACCCCAGAGACTGTCCCGGAAGCTATCAGTTATTCTGGCTGTCCTTGTTATCTCATTCACGGCCACATTCCCCCTGAACTTCCTGCTGACCTTCGACAAATCGGCCCATGAAACCATATCCGTTACAGACAAAGACATAAGCACCAGCGGCAGCACCACCGACTACTATCTATACGGAAACTGGCACGGAGAAAAAACAAAATTTAAGACATCCAGAAGCGTATACAACAACACAGCCATCGGAGATACAAGAAGGATCTGCCTGAGAAAAAGCGCCCTGGGCCTAAAATACCACACAATCCACCAATAGATCCTGATTCCTTTCCATGCCCCTCGCTCCCGGCATTCCCAGGCCCCGCCCCCACCCCTACCTCCCCATGTGCAGGAGCCCCCTGGACTTCCCGGTCCGCCTGGATCTGCGTTATGAGGCAGCATGGACTTGTCTGAGCGCAGCGAGTTGTCCATGCTGTCTCATGCCCTTAGCAGAGCCGGGCGGGCCTCGGAAGACCGGGCTCCGAACCCCAGGGGAGGCAGGGGTGGGGGCGGAGCCGTCTCTCTGCCACTTTTTTGCCATAAATGCTTCATAGAATTGTAATGAAAACGTGAAGAAAAAGTGATGAAAAAAATACAGAAATATGATATACTCCATACAACAGATGAGAAAGAATAATTTTGACAGATTTTTTATAAAGGAGGAAATGATATGAGAAAAGGTTTAATGGTTCTGACACTTGCAGCGGCATTCACAGCCGGAATGGCAATGACTTCCTTTGCAGGCTGGTCCCAGAAAAATGGAAACTGGTATTACTACAACGATTCCACAGGAAAAATGGTCCAGGACGACTGGGTGAAGGTCAACGAAAAATGGTATTATATGGATTCCAACGGCGTGATGCGGACCAACAGCCTGATCGACGACACCTACTATGTGAACAGCAGCGGCGAAATGGTGCTCAACGAATGGAGAGAGCTGAGCGACAACTGGGATCATGAAGGCGGCTGGAGATACTTCGGAGCCAACGGAAAGGCTTATGAGAACGGCTGGAAGCAGATCCATGACGTATGGTACTATTTCAACAATTCCGTAATGGCCACCGGCTGGCAGGATCTGGACGGAGATATCTATTATCTGGGCAACTCCGGCGCGATGGCAGCCGGCTGGAAGCAGCTTCCGGATCCCAACGACGACTGGGGTGAGTACTGGTTCTATTTCGGCACCAATGGCAAGATGGTGCGGGAGACAGAAAAGAGCATCGGCGGCACCGCTTATATCTTTGATCATGAGGGACGGATGCTGACCGGATGGGTAAACCCGTCAGACTATACCTCCACAGGCCGCGACGATCTGTCCAGCTCGGATACCGCCCACTTACGGTATTACAGAAGCGGCGGACAGCAGGCGGACGGCTGGCAGTACCTGGCTTCTCCGGACGATGCAGAGGAAAGCTGGTATTACTTCCGTGACGGCCGCGCATACTCCACCGAGTATAAGACCACAGTCATTGGCGGACACTACGGTATGGCGAAGATCAAAGGCGAGACCTACTGCTTCGATACCCAGGGCCGTATGGTGACCGGAATGGTAGAAGTGGAAGACGGCAGAAAGTTCTACTTTAACCCCGATAACGGCGAAATGATGACAGGCCGCGTAGTTGTAAACGACGATGACCATGACAACGAGGTATTCTACTTCACGACCACAGGTTCTCTTGGAAACCGCGGCGACGGCTACACCGGCATCAAGGACGGAGCTCTTTATGAGGAAGGCGTTCTGATCCGGGCAGAAGAAGGAATGAAGTACGAAAAGGTAAGCGTTGACGGCAAGGATTACGTAGTAAACGAGCAGGGTAAGGTAAAGACCAGCGGTACCGTGACCGACGCCGACGGCGTGAAATACAGGATCACAAAACAGAGTGACGGCACATACAAGATTGAAATCACTGATTAACGATCATTTCCTCTTGAAGAGAAAGGGTCCCGGAAACGGGACCTTTTCTTTTTGGAAACAGCGAACAAATGTTTGAATCTGGGAGAGAATCATGGTATAATGTCTGTAAAACAGACATTATACCATGGCGCATCTGGTTTTCGCGTTCACCGCGAAAATCCAGGCGCTCAAATCTCCCGGAGGGGTA
>NZ_JAXXBR010000071.1:0-85712 GCF_037242085.1 Alitiscatomonas sp.
AAAATTCTCATTTTCCACATCCCTTAAAGAGGTTTCGTCCTTTTCCCCGAGCCAGGAGGAAGAGGATGTCCCCAAAAAGACCTCCTCTGATAAAAGCTCCTGTCCCCCCTGGTAGGACATGCCAGGTCCAGCGCTTAAGATGCACAGATGCCAGTCCATGCTCTCCTTCTGATCGGTCACTACAAAGGCGGCATCCGGCTCCTCCTCCCGGAACTTTTTTATGATACCGGAAAGGAGCGATACCGCAGACATGGCATTAAGGCGTATCGTATCCCCGCCCTTCTGCACCTTTTTCATCTCATCCCCCAGCCCCTCCAGCTTCCACAAAATGGGGGGAGATCTGCTCCCGGAAGGTCAGCCCCGCACGGGTCAGGATGATCCGTTTCCCCTGGCGCTCGAACAGCTCCACCTGCAGCTCCTTTTCCAAAGCCACCACCGCGCGGCTGATGGAAGGCTGGGAGACCCGGAGCGCCTGGGCCGCCTTGGAGATATTTTCATATTTTGCCGCATACAGAAAGTATTTTAACTGGTAGAGTTCCATTTTTCCGCCTCCCTTACACACTCCAGGAACCGCTCTCCGTACTTCTGGTACTTAAACTCGCCCACGCCGGTGACTGTCAGCATTTCCTCCTTATCCGATGGCCGGACGATACACATGTGGACCAGTGTCTTGTCAGAAAAGACAATGTACGGGGGCACCTTTTCTTCCCTGGCAATGGAAGCCCGCAGGGAACGGAGCTTTTCAAACATGGGCTCGTCCCCCTCCCGCAGGCCGGAGGCCAGGACTGGCTTTTTCTTTTTCGCCTCCTGGACCTTCCCAGGTCTCCGCTCCGGCTCCTTTGCCATCTTCATGGTCACGGTCTCTGCGCCGCAGAGCACGCCCTCTGATCTTTCTGTGAGCTTTACCACAGAATAGCTGCCGTCTGTGGTCTCCAGATATCCGTTCAGCAGAAGATGGTTCATGATCTGGCGCAGCCGGTATGCCGGCACTCTGGAAAGACTTCCAAAACAGGGATTTTCCGTCATCCGGTACTGGCGCAGTTTTTCTGTCTCCGCTCCCCGGACCGTATCCAGGATCACGTTGATCCCGTATCTCTGCCCGCAGGCCTTTACACAGCCGATCATGATCCTGGCTGCCTCCGTCACCTCCGCCGTTTCAAACTCCTTCCGGCAGTTGGCGCAGTTTCCGCAGTAATTGGACCCGTATTCCCCGAAATACCGCAGGATATAATCCCGGAGACATTCGTTGGTACAGCAGTAGAAGGTCATTTTCTTTAACCGGTCCAGGTCCCTTTCCCGGACGAGCTCCGCCGTTTCCGGATCCAGCTCCAGATTGTCCCGGTTGTTCTCAATGAACAGGCGGTTGGTGATCACATCCTGGCCGCTGTAATACAGGATGCACTCCGCCGGTTCTCCGTCCCGGCCGGCCCGGCCCGCCTCCTGGTAATAGCTTTCTATGTTTTTGGGCATCCCGTAATGGAGCACGAACCGGACGTTGGACTTATCGATGCCCATTCCAAAGGCGTTGGTGGCCACCATGAGAGGTGCGCGGTCGTAAATAAAATCCTCCTGGTTTTTCCTCCGCTCCTCGTCAGACAGGCCGGCGTGGTAGCGGGTAGCAGGAAAGCCGTCCCGGATCAGATGGCCGCACACCTCGTCCACCTGTTTTCTTGTCAGGCAATAGACGATACCGCTTTCACCAGAATGCTCTTCTATATAGCCTTTCACCGCTCCGTACCGGTCTCTGGGCGTCTCCACTGCAAAATACAGATTTCCCCGGTCAAATCCAGTAGACGTGACCGCAGGATCCCGAAGGTCCAGAAGCTCCAGGATATCGTCCCGCACCTCCCTGGTGGCCGTGGCCGTAAAGGCGCTGACCACAGGCCGCGCCGGAAGCTCCCGGATAAAGTCCGCGATCCGTAAATAGCCAGGGCGGAAGTCCTGTCCCCACTGGGAAACACAGTGGGCCTCGTCCACCGCCACCATGGAGATCCGCGCATTTCTGGCAAAATCCAGGAACTCCGGCGTTAAAAGCCGTTCCGGGGCCACATAGATGATGGGATATCTTCCCTGTCTGGCAAAGGCCAGGGCCTTCCGGTACTGGCCCGGAGTAAGAGAACTGTTCAGGTACGCTGCATGGATCCCGGCCTGGTTCAGGCTCCCCACCTGGTCCTTCATTAAGGAGATCAGGGGCGATATCACCAGGGTGATCCCATCCAGCATCAGAGCCGGGATCTGATAGCAGAGAGACTTGCCCGCTCCCGTGGGCATGATCCCCAGCACGTCCCTTCCGGACAGGATCTGGTCGATCAGGGGCTCCTGCGCTCCCCGGAAGGAATCGTAGCCAAAATATGTTTTCAAAATTTCGTATTTATTCATGAATGTTCCTTATATATATGTTTTCTGTCCTTCTTTTTCTTGATCTTAATTTCCATTATACCCGCTGCCAGCCGCAAAAACAAGCCGCTGCGGCCGGGAAACGATTTTCCTTGCAAAAGTCCCTGTTCTGCCGTATCATTATCTTACTTTTCACACATCTCAAGGAGGGACATCATGCACGTTTATACCTGGTATCAATGGCTTACCTTTTTTTATCTATACTGCTTTTTTGGCTGGATCTTTGAATCCTCTTACGTCTCCATTTTAAAACGCCGGTTTGTGAACCGGGGCTTTCTACGGATCCCCATGCTTCCCCTGTACGGCAGCGGGGCGGTGATGATGCTGGTGGTGTCGGAGCCGTTCCAGGACAGCCTGCTCCTCACCTGGGTTTCCGGCGTTATCGGAGCGACTATCCTGGAATATGTCACTGGCTGGGCCATGGAGCAGCTCTTTAAGGTTCGTTACTGGGATTACAGCAATCAGAAATTCAATCTCCACGGCTATATCTGCCTGAGCTCGTCCATTGCCTGGGGCTTTCTGACTATTTTTATGACCCATGTGATCCACAAGCCCATTGAACGGGCCGTCCTTTCCCTGCCCGTCATGTGGGATATTCTTTTTGTAGCCGTAGTGACCGTTGTCTTCACCGCTGATGCCATTGTCTGCACCAAAGAGGCCCTGGCCTTCGGCAGATCCCTGGAGGCCGCCCGGAAGCTGCGCCAGGATCTGGATATGCTCCGGGTCCAGACGGCGCTTTTACGGATGGATGCAGAGGACCGTCTCCATGAGACCCGGACAGACCTGGAGACGCGGCTGGCTGGAAGACGGGCGGACCTGGAGGCGCGGCTGGAGGAGCTTCGCTCCAGGACCGGAAACCGGCTGGAAGGGCTCCGGGGAAAATCCGAATCCCAGCTTCTGGAGCTTTTAAAGGAAAAGGAGGCCTCCCTGGCAGCCATCCGGGAACGCCGGAGGAAATTCCTGCGCTTCGTCCTCCGCTCCAATCCCACCGCCTCCTCCCGCAGGTACAAGGACGAATTCCAGGACATGATCCATTACCTGGAGGACAGCGGGAAGGGCCAGTCCCCGTTTTAAGGATGGGGGACTGGCCGTTTACACTTTATATACTCTGTTTCATAAAAGAATCTCTCAAAATCATCTGCAATTACCAGCAGCTCTCTTATATGCGAAAAGGATTTCATAAATTCACCCACACTCTACCCCTTCTTTAATTCCCTGCCGCCAACTCTTCAAAGATCCAAAGCCATCTTGCGCTAAAGGCAACTTTCCTGGATCTATTAAACTTCTCTTATGGGAAAATACAGATAGCTCTTTCCCGTTGCAGGGTCAGTGTAATCATGAACGGCTCCAGCCAGCGAAATCCCATCCTCGCTCATCTGTCTGATGATTTTTTCAAACACTCCCTTGTGGTTTTCCGCGACCATATATTCATAACCAGGTACTATCCATTTCGTCCAGCCATCAGGTGCTTCTGCATGATCGTCACACTCCACTCCCGCCAGATACAGGCCTTTACGGAAGCCGTCCTCCCACGGTTTAAATGAACGGGA
The DNA here is from genome assembly GCF_037242085.1 of Alitiscatomonas sp. Taxonomy (NCBI): domain Bacteria; kingdom Bacillati; phylum Bacillota; class Clostridia; order Lachnospirales; family Lachnospiraceae; genus Alitiscatomonas; species Alitiscatomonas sp. Next base: position 3,948 of record NZ_JAXXBR010000071.1, read on the forward strand.
ACTATCCGACATGGCACCCCATATCCCCACAATACTTCCTTTTGCGTCTCTCTTTGCCAGATGCGCGATTTCACTAAAATGGCTGTCTGCGTCATACCACAGTTTCTGGATAAAGCCGTCGCCGTCTGATGTTGATCCCTCTTTTCCAATGACAACAAATTTTTCCTTTATCACCTTAACCATTCCGTATCTCCTCCCCCGGGGCATCCTTCATTCCGAAACCAGTGCTTCGGAGTCTGGCGGTTATGATACTGGGGCTCCAGATTTCCATCTATCTGCTTCCCTTAATAAACACTCAATCAGTCCCTGCTTGCCCTCAGTATAACTTTTCCGGTCATCTGGGAACTGTGCCGCTAATTTTTTCTTACATTCGTCATATATCATTGCTTTTTCCGGATAAGTGTTCAGATAGTCCCTAAAGCTGATGTAATGATCCCATTCCATTTCACGCCACTTAACTACATGGATATGGTGGGTTCGCGTATCATTTTGAAAATCCCCCATCACAAACAGCATCTGCCCTTTAACATCCTCTCCCCGGTAAATAATACCGTGCTGTTTTAATAATTCAATATACGGCAAAATATCATTCAATTCTCCAACGCCGACTGCGATATCAAGAATGGGTTTTGCATGTATGCTCTGAATGGCGGTACTTCCAACATGCTGGATATCAATGGCCGCATCGTTTAAAAGTTCAAATAAAATTCCGATCATTTCTTTTGCATTCTGATCCCATTCTTCTTGATGAGGTATTAATTTCACCGTCCCCCGCTTCAACCCTGTCATCATACCTTAACCTCCATGAATTCCAGTCTGGCTTTCTTCTATTTCCCGATCTGCTGTGATTTCGGTTTTATTATAGCACAATTCCAGAAGCGGCAAAATGTTTTTCCTGGCACAGATATCTATAAACTAATGAAAAAATGAGAGCTGGAGCTTTCCATACAGCGGCTTCCTCATCCCCAGTTGACACAAATGGGGATCCGGGGTATATTGTAAGTATAAATAAGAAAGGGGATTCCATATGAGACTTATGAAAAAACTAACCGCCTTTATGACGGCGGCCATTCTCTGCCTGGGCTCTGTGATGCCAGCCTACGCGGATTTTTACCGTCAGCCGTCTAATATAAAGGGCGTGCTCATCAACAGCGAAAGCGAGGTAGCTGATGTAGTGGAGGTGGGAGCCTCCCAGGTGGTCTGCAACTTTCCCATGTCCTGGGCCTCCCAGCCTAATATGATGAACGCTTACGGAAGCTTCCTGCGGGCCATGGACAATGCCGGGATCACCGTTACCATGATCGTTTTAAACGACTGGAACGCAGCGGCCTATAAGCCGGAGCTGCTGCCTGTATCCGCCCCTGTGGCCGGAGTCAGCTATTATGGCTTCAATACCTTAAATGAGCAGGGAGTCCAGGCCATCCGGGACACCGCTGGGATCCTGACCAGCAATTTCGGGAACCTGGTATCCAACTGGGTCATCGGCAACGAGGTCAACGACGGTCAGGTATGGAACTACTTAGGCTCCATGGACATTGACACCTACTGCTCCAACTATGCCACCTCCTTCCGTACCTGGTATGACACCATCAAGGCCTCCAATTCCCTGGCCCGGGTGTATATGCCCTTTGATTTCCGCTGGAACTGCGGCCAGTTGGAGGGTTTTAAGTACGGCGTCATGGACATGCTCCCCAGGCTCAACGCCCTGTTAAAGGATACGGACTACGGAATCGCATGGCACGCATATCCGGAGACCTTCACCGATCCTGTATTTTCCGATGATATCCACGTACTTGATACCCCAGATACGTATATTATCAATCTGAAAAACCTTCATGTGCTCACGGATTATATGCAGCAGCCGGATATGCTCTCTCCCGAGGGGAAGGTCCGCCATCTGATCCTCTCCGAGCAGGGCTTCACCTCCGACTCTCCGGAGCGGGGCGGCCAGGTCCTGGAGCTCCAGGCCCAGTCCATCGCCGAGGCCTACCAGGCGGCCAAGGCCAACCCTTATGTGGAAGGCTTTTTCTTAAACCGCATGCATGACGAGCCTTCTCTTCTGGGCGCCCACTACGCCTTCGGTCTCATCGGCACTGACGGGACAAAGAAGCCAGCCTGGCAGACGTATAAGGATCTCCAGTAAAACGAAAAAAAGGGATCCGGCCTACCGACACAGCCTGGGGTCCACCTCCAGGTACTGCTCCAGGATCCGGATCCCCTCCTGAAACTGATTTTTATGGGTTCCAAAGGTCTCGCTCCTGCACAGGAAAAAACCAGCCTTTAAATACAGGCCAACAGCCTCGTAGCTCCAGGGCTGGGTGTGCAGAAAGACCGGGACCTCTCCCCGGCCCGCGAATACCCGCAGGGCCTCTCGGACCAGGGCAGTTCCAATGCCCTGGCCTTTTTTTGCATCCCGCACTGCCAGCCAGTGAAGGGAGGGAATAAGGCTCCCATCCGTTCCCGCCTCTGTCCATGCCATGCAGACGCCGTCTGCTTCTTTGTCCATGCTTTCTGCAAACAGGCATCGGAAGGAAAGTTCTTCTTTCCTATCTCCATATTCCTGTAAAAACCATGCCTCTGTCTGCTCCAGTGTCATGTCCCCAAACTCCCCGGCCTCCTTCTGGATCCTGGCCCAGTTTTTCTGGTCTCCTTCCCGCCAGGTACGCAGACGGTATCCTGGAGGCACACAGACCGGCAGCAGACACTGCCGGTTCCCGTCCCACTTCATGATCAGGTCCTTATACGGAATACTCTTGTCTAACATTCAGCTTTCCTCCCTGGATTTTTTTATAATAGAGACAAAGGAGCGTCAGCGCCAGAAGCCAGGCCAGGGGCGTGGAAAAGCAGATTCCCGCGTAGCCGAAGGGCAGCAGGAGCGCACAGCCGCCCCACCGGGCCGCCAGCTCCAGGACGCCTCCTGCCATGGGCACCAGAGCCTCTCCCATGCCCTGAAGAGAGCTGCGGACGATCTGGAGAGCGCACAGAGCCATGGAGAATACGCCGATGATCACCAGATATGTATATCCGTACTCCACGATCACCGGATCATAGGGCTCCAGAAACAGCCGGATCATCTGGCGTCCGAAACACACATTGAGGACCAGCATTCCAAAAGCCGCAGCCCCTCCCATTTTCAGACTGGAGACGATGCCCTGGCGGATCCGGTCCGGCCGTCCGGCTCCATAATTCTGACCGCAGTACACTTCCATGGCCGCAGCCAGGGTCGTAAAGGGCTGGGTCACCAGGTTTTCCACCTTCCCGGCTGCCGTGTATCCGGCGATCACCGCCGAGCCGAAGCCGTTTAAGTAGGCCTGGAGGATCATGATCCCCACTGCTGTCACGGAAAACTGGAGTGCCATGGGAAGGCCGATCCTTAAGTGCTGCCAGCCCTGGGAAAGACTTTGAGACCAGTGCCTCCGTTCCGGCCAGATGTCCGGATATTTCCTCCATGCGTACCAATGGCAGAGGACCGCGGAAGCCAGCTGGGCCAGAACCGTGGCTGCGGCCGCCCCCTCCACGCCTCCGTGAAATACCAGGACTGCCGCCAGATCCAGGACCACGTTGAGGACAGAAGAAAAAATAAGGAAATACAGAGGTGTGCGGCTGTCCCCCACGGCCCTTAGGATCCCTGCGATCATATTGTAGTAGATGGCGGCTCCCAGACCGCCGAAAATAATGCCGATATAGCCGGAGGCGTACTGGAAAATATCCTCCGGCGTATTCATGAGCCGAAGAAGGGGATCTGCCCCGACCGTACTTAAAAGGGTCATGACTGCCGTCACCGCCGCACACAGCCAGCCACAGGCCGCAGCCGAGGTACGGATCTGCTCTTTGTCCCCGGCTCCGGCCCGTTGGGCGATGACCACGGAAAAGCCGCTGGTGATCCCGGTGGCAAATCCGATGACCAGAAAGCTCATGGCCCCCGTGGCTCCCACTCCCGCCAGCTCCTTTACCCCCACCAGCCGGCCCACGATCACTGCGTCAGCCATGCTGTATATCTGCTGGAACAGGCTTCCTATAAAAAGAGGGATAGAAAACCGTAAAATGGCTTTCCAGGGCACCTGGACCGTCATGGTTTCTATCCCCCGCATTTCTTTCTTTTCTACTTCCGCTCCCATTTCTGCCTCCATTTCCTGTACTGCCCGAGACAGTTGGTCTTAAAGCCGTCCACACCCAGGCGGTCCAGGGATTCCCACCAGTCCGGCGTGTCTCCCAGGTTGGAAAAGACCTGGATCCCTTTCTGGTGCAGATACTCCACCTCTTCTCTGCCAAAGCTCCCTGCATTCAGTCCCACCTCATAAAAATCCCCCCTGTCCAGCATCTCCTTCTGCTCATCCTTCAGGAAGCGGATGTTGGCTCCCAGCCGGAGACCCTCTGGCTTTTTATGGCTCCGGCACCAGTCCTGGATCTCCCAGACCACCTCGTCCATCCCAGAGAAGACGATGCACCGGTCTGCTGCATGGCACTTTTCCGCCATCTGGATCACAGCCCCTGCGATCCCTCTTTCCTTCAGCTCCACCTCAGCAAAAAAGCCCTCCGGCTGCGTCCGGAGCCATTGGAAGAACTCCCGGAGACTTAAGATCCGCTCCAGCCTTCCGTCCTCCAGGCACCGCCGTTCATACTCCTCCTTATACCGCCGGTACACGGCTGACAGGACCTGTTCCTCGTTCTCCGCCCGGCTTTCAAACCGTTCCATCTGGTAAAGGACCTCCTGCTCCGGCGCCACAGCCCAGGGATAATAATACTGCTTCTCATTGGAGTATCCTCCCTCCGGGAACCGCTTCAGCAGATGGCCGCCAAAGGGAAGGCGCACCTGGCTCAGCTTCTCCCAGGTCATATCTTTTACCTTTCCGCTGTTATACGGCCCCTGCCAGCCCATGGTAAGCCGCCTCACATCTGCATCGTGGAATACCACCAGCTTTCCGTCCCTGGTCCTGCGGACGTCCATTTCCACGCCTCCGGCCCCCAGGGCCGCCGCCTCCTCAAAGGCTGTGAGAGAATTTTCCGGCCCGGCCTCCATACAGCCTCTGTGGGCGATGGGGCAGGGCCGTCCTTCCTTCCTAAAATCAGCCATTTCCTTTCTCCCATTCATTTTCTTTCATATTGGTGTACACATAGACCGCCGCCGACAGCACGGAGAACAGGAACATGATCACCGACAGGGCCGCCGCCTTTTCATAGTGGCCGTTGTTGAACTGGGTGTACAGGGAAATTCCCATCATCTGGGGATTATTCCCGTCCATGAGATACGGCGTTGTAAAGGAGCTGATATTGCTCATGAACACAAAGGTGGCCGCCACGAAAAGATCCCGGTAGGTCAGGGGCAGAATCATCTGCCTTAAGATCCGGAACCGCTCCGCTCCCGCATCCCTGGCCGCCTCAATGGTGGAATCCGGGATTTTTGAGAGGGCAGCCGCCATCAGCATGGTGGCAAAGGGAATGTTAAACCACAGATTCATCAGCACGATCCCCTTTCCATTGTACATAAGTCCCAGCTGCAGGTTCATTCCCAGAAGCCGAGAGATCCGGTTGATCAGCCCGGAATCACGGATCACGGTGATCATGCCGTTGACTGCCACCAGACCCGGAATAAACCGTGGCAGCAGATACAGCCGCCCGATCATCCGGCTGGCCCAGCTGTTGGAAAACCGCAGATAAATAGCCAGGAAATAAGAGATCCCGATGGCCAGGACCACTGTTACGATCACGATCTGGAGCGTATACAGGATATTCTTCCTCTGGATCGGGTCGGTAAAGAAGTAAATATAATTGTCCAGGCCCCAGCCGCCCTCCTCCAGCTGGAAGCTGCGGAGGAGGCTGGCCGCGATGGGATAGAATACGACTCCCGCCAGTATGACCAGGGAGGGAAGGATCAGAAGGTAGGGAAACAGCTTTCCCAGGGTCTTTTGTTTCATGTTCCGTCTCTCCTTACGCTTATTCAAGAGTTCCGATCTGGCTGTCCCATTCCTCATAGAGCTCGGTTCCCAGATTGCCCAGGCTTCCGATGCGGAATTCCTCGATCTTCAGATCCTCGATGGTCTTTGTCAGCTCCTGATCCAGAAGGCCAAAGTCGATGACCGGGATCGCCGCCATGGAATCCAGGGCAATGTTCTGGGCCTCGGGAGTCAGCATGTAGTTGAGGAAGGCATAGGCTCCGTCCTGGTCGGATCCGATGGACGGGATCCCCAGCACCACCGGGCTTCCGGTGAAGGACGGATCGATCTGGGTGATCTTAATGGATTCCGGGAGCGTTCCCTGCTTCATCTGGGTGATGGCCATATCGGCCCAGGCCGGGATCATGTCCACCTCCTTATTGGCCAGAAGATCCAGGGTCCCCTGGTTCTTATTGGGGTATACCACCTTGCCGGAGGATTTATACATATAGGGATGGAGCTCCTTTAAAAGCTCAAAGCCCTGGCCCCACTGCTCCTTGTTGGCCGGATCGGAGGAGGTGAGCGCCGACTCGTCCATGAAATTATAAATGCTGGTGGTCACAAAGGAGCCGCCTGCACCGCCGGAGGACGGGGTATTGTAGGCGAAACGGCCCGGATGGTCCTTGATCCACTGGTAAAGCTCCTCCGCTGTCTCAGGCGGATTTTCCACCGTTTCCGAATTATAGGCCAGGACCACTGTGGTCCCTCTGTACGGCATCACCAGGTCGTTCCGGAAGGTGGATTCCACCTGGAGAGTGTCTATATTGGGGATCTTGCTCTTATCCAGGGGAACAAAGAAATCCTCTCCGCCTTCGTCCACGTATTTCGTCACCTCGTCGCCGCCCAGCTCGATCACATCGTAATCCGTATCCGTCTGGCCCGCCTTTTTCGCGGCTACCACACGCTCAAACAGCCCCTGGGCTCCGGTTCCCGAGGTGATAAACTGAAGCTCTGCCGTATACTGATCCTGGGATGCGTTAAACTGCTGGATCTGCTTTTCAAACTGTACCCGCACATTATCAGAGCCTCCAGCCCAAACGGTCACCACCGGCTTTCCGGCAGAAGCAGTGCTCCCCGACGCACTGGCGCTGGTGGAGCAGCCTGTCATCAGCATGGCTCCCACAGACACAGCCAGGGCCATCACAGCAGTTTTCTTTCCGCAGCTTACGATCTTACAATTTTTCATCATTTTTCTCCTCTTTTTTGATTTCTCATTCATGGTTCATGATTTTATATAAAACTCCCGTCTGCTTCCCATCAGGCGCAGTACTGGAAGGTTTTCGCGAAGGAAAGGGATACCCGGTCCTTCATATGGAGCTGATCGGCCACATTTCTGGCCACATAGGTCTTGATCACCTGGCGGTTTTCCACCTCCACATTGACCTCCACAAAATGGCCTAGGACCATGATGGTCCTCACATCTCCGGAGATCTGCCCCTGGACCTCTCCTCTGGTGATGGTCACATCCTCCGGTCGCACAGCCACAGAACTTCCGTCCTGCTTTGTCAGGAAATTCATTTCTCCAATGAAGGAAGCCACAAACCGGGTGGCCGGATGATCGTAGATCTCCGTGGGGGTTCCGATCTGCTCGATAAAGCCCTTGTTCATGACCACGATCCGGTGGGATAAGGCCATGGCCTCCTCCTGGTCATGGGTGACGAACACCACGGTGATATTTAATTCCTCCTGGATCCGCTTCAGCTCCTCCCGCATCTGGGCCCGGATCTTGGCGTCCAGGGCCGAAAAGGGCTCGTCCAGGAGAAGGACCGACGGCTTTAACAGCAGGGCTCTGGCAATGGCGATCCTCTGCTGCTGTCCCCCGGAAAGCTGCCCCGGATACTTCTTCTCATAGCCGCTCATGTTCACCAGCTTAAGCCCCCGCTCGATCTCACTTCTGATCACATTTTTCGGCACCTTCTTGATCTCCAGGCCGAAGGCCAGATTTTCATATACGGTCATATGGGGCCAGAGGTTGTAGCTCTGGAACACCATGGCGGTGGGACGCTTTTCCGGCGGAAGGTCCTTCACCGACTGGCCGTCGATGAGGATGTCGCCCTTATCGATGTCCAGAAATCCTCCCAGTGTCCGCAGGATCGTGGATTTTCCGCAGCCGGAGGGCCCTAACATGGTCACAAACTCTCCCTCGTACACATCGATGTTGATATTTTCCACGCCGTCCCCGTTTTTATATTTCTTCTCCATACCAGTGATCTGGAGCTTTACTTTTCTTTCCATTTCAATTCCTCCTATTTCATCCCATAGCCCTGGGAAAGATTATCTGCATTGATGTATTTCCGCATAAGGAACAGGATCAGCACGGTGGGTATGATCAGGATCAGTGACAGCACCGGTCCCGCCGTCAGCGGATATTCCATGATGACTCCGTAGAGCTCCACCGGCATGGTCTTCACCTGGGGGAAGCCCACCAGCAGCGTTCCCTGGGCCTCCTCCAGGGATCCCAGGAAGGTGAACACACTGGCAACGGCAATGCCCGGCATGGCTAACGGAAGCGTGATCCGGAAAAATGTCCGGAAGGGGCCGGCCCCGGCGTCCCTGGCAGATTCCTCCTGCTGTCTGTACACGCCCCGGAAGGCTCCCGACGGGATCCATGTCATAAACATCATGGAGTTCAGCACATGGATGATGATCACGCCCACAAAGGTCCCCATGAGGTTCAGCCGGTAGAACAGGATACCGATGGAGATGTACAGCCCCATCCTGGGATACGCGTTGCTTAAGAGAAACGATAGCAGGAACACCCGCTTTCCTTTGAAATTATACCGGGCCAGGGCGTAAGCCGCAGGAATGCAGATCAGCAGGGACACTGCTGTCACAATGGCCGCCAGCACAAAGGAGGTGGCAATGGAACTCAGAAGACTTCCCTGTCCCAGAACGAACTCCCACCAGCGGAAGCCGAATTTCTGGGGAATGATGGCCGGGACCTCGTACTTATCCGCAAAGGCCAGCATGCACAGGTTCATTAACGGCAGATAGAAGAACAGGACAAAGATCCCAAACAGGATGTACTGGAAAAAATTCTTTTTTCCTACGGTATAGTAAAAGGCCTTGGGAGACATGAGCTTCATCCTTCCATCTCCTTCCGCACTGCCACTGCCGTCTTAAGGCTCCGTGTGGTGATATTGGCGATCCCCTTTTCCATCAGGCTCCGGATGATCTCCGGATCGTTGACCGTCCAGGCAGAGCCTCCCAGGCCCATGGTTTTTAAAAGCTCCATCACCCTGTCTGTGAACAGACGGTATTCCATATTGATGCACTGGGCTGAATAACGCACTGCCGTACGGAACGCCTGTTCCATCTGCTTCATGCAGATATTCCTTCCCAGATCCGGCTCCGGGATCAGATTTTCAATGTTCCAGTATACGCGGACCTCCGGATATTTTTCCGGTCTGGCCTTCATGAAAAAGGAACTCACCGTACCGGAATAGATCAGCTGTCCCTCCACGCCATACTCCTTTGCCAGCTGGTATACGGGGATCTCCAGCCCCGGCGTTTTCAGATCGCAGTTGATCCTTTTTTCCGGCTTTTCCTTTAAAAGCTCAAACACCTGGCCCAGCCTGACCGCCTCCTCCGCGGTCTCGTCATGGGACAGGATCAGCTCCCCGTCCCTGTTTCTCCTGATATCTGCCTCCAGGCAGTTTCCCTCGGAGGCCAGGGCATATCTTACAAATTCCATGGAATTATCCGGCGTTCCATCGCAGCCGGAATGTGCTGTGATCTCACACATCTCTCATTCTCCTTCCTTTTCTCTCTCTGGCACGGCTTTAATATACCAGGAGTCCTGTAAACAAAAAAGACAGGTTGGCTAAATTTTATGTAAATTGTATCTGTTGTTCGTATATTCATACAATCATCTTAAATATTACCTGTTTTTTACATTTCTGTTCTTTCTCTTTTTACATTCTTTCCGTTATCCTCATATGGTTAGAACCAATGAAAGGAGCGATCCATGGAAACACTTCAGACCTTTCACGGAGTTCTCGACCGTGGGTTCACTGGAAATATGAGCTTCCAGTTCCATATTCCCCACGGGATCCATGAGCTTTCCGTGATCCTTACCTATGAAAAAGAACGCATACAGGACCCGGCTTCCTATATCGAACGCTTCCGGCATCCACTGATCCGGCAGGCTGTTCCCTACCTGGGCCGGATCCCCACTGACCGGCAGCTTCAGGAGATGGTGCAGGCCATGAAGACCGAGATCCAGCTCTGTGCCATGATCGGAGGCGTCTTTGCCGGAAATGTCCATATGCCGGGGACGAGAAAGGAGATCCTGTTAAAGGAAGGCGTCCGCTCCAGAGGCTGCCTTCCCTATGACGGAAGAAACGGCATGGTGAAGATCATTGTCAACGTATACCAGGTGGTGGAGGAGAATACCCCCTGGAACCTGGAGATCAAAGGAGGTCCCGTTCATGTGGAAACGGATCGAACTGCATAATCATACCATGGAGTCTGACGGCTCCATGACCGTAAAGGAGCTGGCTGCATTTATGGAAGCCCAGGGGATCCCCTGGTTTTCCCTCACGGACCACAACACAGTCTCCGGCTTCCCAGATCTGCCCGCGGCCTGCAAAAACCGGCTCCAGTACGTCTGCGGCTACGAGCTCACGTCCTACTACGGGCATCTGCTCTGCCAGAACGTAACCTCTTATATTCCCTGGGATGACATCGACCGGGATAACGCCGACCCTCTGTTCCAGCGGGTCCACGAGGCCGGCGGACTGGCAGGGCCTGCCCATCCCTTTTCCCTGCCCTCTCCCTTTGCCAATGGTATGCGCTGGGATATGACCATTCACGATCCCGGGCTCATGGATTTCATTGAGATCGTAAACAACGCCCATCCCATGGTCCCCGATAACTGCCAGGCCATCCAGTGGTGGATCCGGCTGGCCTGCTCCGGCTTTCCCATCGCCCCGGTCAGCGGCCTGGATCTCCACCGCCCCATGGACCTGGACGGAGTTTTTTCCACATTTATTGAGACAGACGGGGACAACGCTCCAGAACCCCCTCCGGAGGCCTCCCAGGCCCTGGCACAGGCCGTCCGCCGCTGCCGGACCTGTGTGACCCGCGGGCCGGTCCTCCACTGGGTCCTGAATGGAGACAGCCTTAAGCTTTCCCTGCGTCCCGGGCTCACTCCCATTCCAGAACATGAACCGGATGCTCCCCCGCTCTTTTTCTGTCTTATAAAAACAGAAAAAGACAGCCTCCGCATCCCTCTGGGAAATGAAGACTGTCTTGTACCCCTGCCCGATACCATCCGCTCCTCCAGGGGAGCCGTGCTGCTGCTCTTTCCGGCAGAGTCCTGCCCTTCCGGTGAGCCGGAGCTCTCTTCCTTAACGGCAGCCGCCGGGCCTGTTTTTTTCTCAATGTGAACGCAAAAGAGCGCTGCAAAGACTTCAATACCGTCTTTTTGCAGCGCCCTTATTCAAGCTTCTTTTTTAAGCATATCACAGATATAAGCCCGCAGACCATCCTCTGAATCTACGCCATATTTCCGGTTCACGGCAGTAAAATACTCCATGAGCCTTTCCTTCGGCAGAAGCTCGCTGGAAGGAATGCCGTCACCATAGCCTTTTCTCGCATCCATCCACGGTGCTTCATTATGCGTGATCCTCTCCAGCACTTTTCCTCCATACATGCCAAATGTATTTACAACAATATCGATCACCCGCTTCTCGTCATCCGTCAGTGCTTCTTCTGTCACTTTCAGCAATGCAAAACGCGCATCATCAATGGGATTGTATTTAAAATCCCTGAACAGATCGTATACTTCCGGATAAACTGGTCCATGTACCCATGCCCTGCAGTCCTCCGTAAAAATCGGCCTTCCATACAAGGCAGAATAAATACCCTGAATGAAGTACAGCAGCTTCTGAAGCATAAGCGGGGTTACTTCTTCCAGCCTCTCAAATACATATGCGATCACTCTGAGCATCTTATCTGACACATTAAAAAGCCTCTCTATGCTGTCTGCGGCGGCCATAGATTTTTTATACGCCGCATCCGTCAGCTTACTCCGGTTTTCCATAAGCCTCTGCTTCATATAAGCCGGTGAAGCCAGCGCTGCTTTTATAATATCTGAATACTCTCTGGAAGGTACCTGTCCTTCCAGATATCGCGGGATCGTCACCTCACCAAATCCGAGAGCCAGAGACAGCGGCGCTTTGCCAATTTTATAGATCTTCATGAGCTTTTCAATGTCTTCCATCGAAACAAGGCCTTCCATCGCCCTATATTGCTCGTCGATCTCCTGGACATTCTTATCAATAAGTCCAGGAATACTCATTTCGCTGCCGCACTCCATACATACAGCCACGGTGATTTCAAATTTATAGCTCTTATCTTTTATGGTCTTAACCATGTCCCTCTTCTGCAAAAGGTACTCCGTCTCTTTTCTGCACTCAATGCAGAAATCCCTTCTCATCTTTTCTGTCATAACGGCTCCCTCCCATCGTCTCCTGGTCATCTGAAATAATATGTAAGCGGATATTTCTGTTCGTGGAACGAAATAACGATCACAAAGCAGCTATCCAGTTTATTAAATTTAATATACAGGGAAACTGTTTTTTCCTCTGTTCCATTTCTCTCCAAAAGAATGACATCCTTGCCAAATACATAAAGTTGCTCATGTTCAAAGCCCTTATGCTCATTCCTCAGTATCCCTGAAAAGTCCATCTCAGTAAGGCTCAGTATAATTTCCCTTGCCTTTGCTTCATTAATAACATAATCTAAAAAAAGGTTAATATTGTCCTGCCGTCTGGCGTTCCGGTCAAGCCGGTATCTGCCGTTCTCCACTGCCTCTTTCACCTCGGAAAGATACAGTTCTATATCCTTTTTATCTATATCCAATCCTTTATCCTCCGAAGATCAAATGATATTATTTTTATTTTTTTCTATCATTATTATAACTATATGATCGCTTTTTGTCAATATCCTATCTTTTTATGAGGCAATGGTTTTCGCCAGCATACTTTTTATACCATGCAGGCACGGACCCTGGCTCGTTGTCCGCACCAAACTAAAAAGAGCCGGACCACCTTCTCGGTGTCCGGCTCCCTTTCGGCCTTACGCCTCCGGCTTCTCAACCTGGACGATGGCCTGCTTCTGCATTGGAATGCGGCAGTTCTTATTGCTTCCAAACTCAACGATTACCGTGTCGTCTGTCATATCAATGATCACTCCGTAAAAGCCGCTGGATGTCAGAACACTGTCACCAACTGCGATACTTGCCATCAATTCCTGCATTTTTTTCTTTTCCTTCTGCTGCGGTCTGATCGCGATAAAATACATAAACGCAAAGATCAGGATCACGTAGCCGATCCAGAATGCGGGACTGTTCATGCTGTCTTGCACCTCCGTTTCTAATTCTGCTTATCTTTGTAATTACCAGTTACGCCTTCCAGCTTTCTTGCTTTGTATTCGGCGTAGCTGTGGTTCTCAATGGCTTCCCGGATCTCCGTCATCATAGTATTGTAGAAATAAAGGTTGTGGAGCACGCACAGGCGCATGCCCAACATCTCCTTGGCCTTTAACAGATGACGGATATAGGCTCTGCTGTAAGAGCGGCAGGCCGGACACTGGCAGCCCTCTTCAATGGGGCGCATATCCTTTGCGAACTGCTCGTTGAACAGGTTGAGCTTTCCGTGATTGGTGTATACATGGCCATGACGGCCATTTCTGGTGGGGTAGACGCAGTCAAAAAAGTCCACGCCCCGGTCCACACTCTCTAAAATATTGGCCGGTGTTCCAACCCCCATTAAATAGGTGGGCTTGTTTTCCGGAAGATGGGGAACGGTCACATCCAGGATGCGGTACATCTCCTCATGACTCTCCCCCACTGCCAGGCCGCCGATGGCATAGCCGTCGCAGTCCATGGCCGATATGGTATCGGCATGGGCGATGCGGATATCCTCAAAGGTTCCTCCCTGGTTGATGCCAAACAGGAGCTGATGGGGATTCACCGTATCGGGAAGGGAGTTGAGCCTGGCCATTTCCGCCTTACACCGCTCCAGCCACCGCACCGTCCGGGCCACGGAATTTTCCATATATTCCCGGGTACAGGGATGGGGGGCACACTCGTCGAAGGCCATGGCGATGGTGGAGCCCAGATTGGACTGGATCTGCATACTCTCCTCCGGCCCCATGAAGATCTTGTGGCCGTCGATGTGGGAGTTGAAGTAAACGCCCTCCTCCTTGATCTTGCGGAGGCCTGCCAGGGAAAACACCTGGAAGCCGCCGGAATCCGTAAGGATCGGGCGGTCCCAGTTCATGAACTTATGGAGTCCGCCCAGCTCTTTGATCAGTTTATCTCCGGTCCGCACATGAAGGTGGTACGTGTTGGAAAGCTCCACCTGGGTGCCGATCCCCCGGAGATCGTCGGTGGATACGGCTCCCTTGATGGCTCCCACAGTGCCCACGTTCATAAAGACCGGCGTCTGGATCGTGCCGTGGACCGTCTCCACAACGGCCCTTTTGGCACGTCCGTCCTTTGCCAGAATTTGATATTTCATATTTTTTCCTGTTTTTACTTACCGGACTTCTCCGCCGCCTTTTTGCCCTTTCTTGTGGTCAGAACGTACCATAAGGCTCCCGTTAAGCATACGGAAGAGTAAGTGCCGCAGATGATGCCCGCCATCAACGGCAGGGCAAATTCACGGATGGAGGAAACACCCATGACAAACAGCACCAGGACCATAACAAAGGTGGTCAGGGAAGTGTTGATGCTTCTCGTAAAGGTCTGTGTGATACTCTCGTTTACGACCTCCTTAAGATCCGCTCTCGGTCCCTGGAGCTTTAAGTTCTCGCGGATACGGTCGAAGATAACGATGGTGGCGTTGATGGAATATCCGACAATGGTAAGGAGGCAGGCAATGGCTGTGGAGCCCACGGACCATTTTGCCAGGGCGTAGCAGGCAACCACCACCAGTACGTCGTGTACCAGGGCGATGACTGCGCTGGCCGCAAAACGGATATTCTTGAAGCGCACCCAGATATAAAGCAGCATAAAGATCGTTGCGATCACAGTCGCCACAATGGCGTCGCTCTTCATCTCTGCACTGATGGCTCCGGAAATGCTCTCTGCGATGATCTTGGATTCATCCACACCGAAGTTCTCCACCAGGGCTGCATCCAGGGCCTGACGCTCCTCCACGCTTAAGGTCCTGGTCTTGATGATGACCTCTGTGGTACCGGCCACCTTCTGGGTCTGGGTATCGGCGCTCTTTGTAACGCCTTCCACCACCGGGACCACCTCGCTGGAGATCCGCTCTAAGGACATATCCTCATTAAAGGTCACGCTGGTGGACGTACCGCCCTTGAAGTCCAGGCCATAGTTGAAGGCTCCGCCGATGGAGGACCTGTTCATCACCATTCCAGCCACGCCTGCGCCGATCATCACTAAGGAAATGATAAAGCACACGTTCCTCTTTCCAAGGAAGTCAATGGCCTTTTTCTCCTTCTTGGTGCCGTAGAACTTCTTATCCGTAAAGCCCAGGCTGTAAAGGGCGTTCAGTACAAACTTTGTCACGAACAGGGCTGTGAACATGGACAGCACGATACCGATGGCCAGGGTCGTTGCAAAGCCCTTGACCGTACCGGAGCCTCTCCAGTAAAGGACAGCCGCTGCGATCAGCGTCGTAACGTTTCCGTCGATGATGGCGGATAATGCCTTTGCAAAACCGGTCTTAATAGCCGATTTTACAGTCTTGCCCAGGCCGATCTCCTCCTTGATACGGGTGAAGATGATAACGTTGGCATCCACGGCCATACCGATGGACAGGATGATGCCGGCGATTCCCGGCAGGGTCAGTGTCACCTCGAAGGCCGCTAAGAGGATGATGATCAGTGCCACATACAGGCACAGGGCCAAAGATGCGGCCAGGCCCGGGATCAGGTATACGATGATCATGAATACGCACACGATCCCAAAGCCGATGACTCCGGCCTTTAAGCTGGTGGAAATGGCTTCCTGTCCCAGCTTCGCGCCCACCACATTGGAGCGCAGCTCCTCTAACTCCAGGGAAAGGGAGCCGATCCGGATGGTGGAGGCCAGCTTGTCCGCCTCCTCATAGGAGCTCATGCCGGAAATAGAGGCCTTGCCGCCGGTGATGGCAGCCTGGACCACAGGGTTGGAATAGATCATCCCATCATACACGATGGCAATGTGCTTTCCTACATTTGCAGCCGTCACATCTGCAAACTTCTTTGTGCCTTCCTCTGTAAAGGTAAGGGATACCTCGTATTTGTTGGCACCGGTCTCGTCCTTATAGATCACAGGACTGGCTGTGGCCACATCCGTTCCCTCTAAGACCACCTGCATGTTCTCATCCAGGAACTGTAAGGAGCCTGGCTTTCCCAGCTCCTCCAGGATCTTATTGGCGTCGGTAACGCCCGGGATATCCACGTTGATACGGTTGCTGCCTTCCTGGTATACCTCCGCCTCAGAGCTGTACGTCTGTACTCTCTGCTGGAGCTTATACTGGGTATCGGCCATGTCCTCTGGACTGGGATCTGCTTCCTTTGCCTGATAGGTGATGCTGACACCGCCGGCCAGATCCAGGCCCAGCTTAATGCCGCCCTCCTGGGACGTTACTCCGTTCTCATCGGTCACCAGCTTGCTGCGCATAAGCGTATCATACCCAAAATAGCCGAAAACCCCGAGAACGAGCACCAATGCCAGGAGGCTCAGAAGCCCCTTTCCTTTGCTGCTCTTCATGATACATTGTCTCCTTAATCTAAAAAATTTCCCGGCCGGTCCCTGCCGGCCCCCGCGCCTATTCCTCTGCCAGCGCGGCCCTTATCATAATCGCGCACTCGATGCGTTTTTTCTGCATCTCGCAGCCAATATCATAAGCGTCTGTGATCTTTCCATGGAAATTGTAGGAGTTGGCCGCACAGCCGCCGCTGCAGTAGAATCTGGCAAAGCAGTCCTTACATTTGTCTTTGGCGTATACATTGCACAGCTTGAACTCGTCGCGGACCTTTGTATTGGTGATCCCCTCGTCCACATTTCCTAACAGGAAATCCTCCATACCAACGAACTGATGGCAGGGATAAAAATCGCCCCAGGGCGTCACAGCCAGATACTCCGTTCCGGAGCCGCAGCCCGAAAGCCTCTTGGCCACGCACGGTCCCTGGCTCAGATCCAGCATAAAGTGGAAGAATTTAAAGCCGCGGCCTTCCTTTTCCCTCTTTACAAATTCCTTTGCCAGACGGTCGTACTCCTCCATGATCTGGGGAAGGTCCTCTTCACGGATGGAATAAGGAGCCTCCGGCGGCGCTACAACTGGCTCCACCGACAGCTTTTTAAAGCCCAGGTCTGCAAAGTGCAGTACGTCATTGGAAAAGTCCAGGTTGTTTCTCGTAAAGGTCCCTCTTACGAAATAATCCTTATCTCCTCTGGATTCCGCGAATTTCTGGAATTTCGGAACGATCAGGTCATAGCTTCCCGTTCCGTTGCGGAAGGGACGCATCTTATCGTTGACTTCCTTCCGTCCGTCCAGGCTTAAGACCACGTTGCTCATTTCCTTATTGCAGAACTCCATGATCTCATCATTTAAAAGAACGCCGTTGGTGGTCAGAGTGAAGCGGAACTTCTTATTGTGGGCCTTCTCCTGGGAGCGGCCGTACTCCACCAGCTGCTTTACCACATTCCAGTTCATTAAGGGCTCTCCGCCAAAAAAGTCCACTTCCAGGTTTACCCGGTTTCCGGAATTGGCGATCAGGAAATCCAGGGCCTTTTTCCCCACCTCAAAACTCATTAAGGCTCTGCGGCCATGGTACTCGCCTTCCTCTGCAAAACAGTACTGACAGGCCAGATTGCAGTCGTGGGCAATATGAAGGCACAGGGCCTTTACCACGGTCTGGCGTTTCTTAAAGTCTACCACATAATCCTTATAGATATCTGCGGTAAACAGTTCCTCGGCATCGATCAGCTCCTGGGCGTCGGAAAGGGCGTCCTCCAGATCCTCCTTCGGGTATTTTCCATCCAAGGCAGAAAAAACTGCGTTCTTCTGATCCTCTGTGAGCTTCTCCGGCTTTTCCATATCGGCCACAACGTCCGACAGGGCCTTTACCACATCATAAAAAAGGGCGTCCACCGAATGGACAGAGCCGCTGTTGACATCCAGGACGATATGATATCCGTTGTTGATATACTGATGAATCAAAATAATTCTCCTATCTGTGTCGTAAACTAAACGTCTTCCTTTGAGACAATAAATACCCCTACAATCATAGGACCGTAGGGGTCATCTTTAAGCGTTCCTGATTGTACAGGCCCCCGCCATTAGCGGTTGCTGTTTTCGCAGCTCTGGTTTCCTACTGTGCAGGATGTCTTGCATGCGGACTGGCAGGATGTCTGGCACTCGCCGCAGCCGCCCTTCTTCATGCTGTTCTTTAAAGTATTGGAGCTTAATGTCTTAACGTGCTTCATAGGTAGATCCTCCTGTTATTCTTTTATTCATGCGGGCATAAACGCCCACAGCATCTCACTTTGTTATGAGATTATACCATACGATTTTCCATTATGCAATAGGGATAATTCCCAGGAAACGGGCAATAGCCTCTCCTTCATCGACGTTTCCTTATCATAGAACAAAATTATCTGTTAAAATTAGGGAATAGCATCCCAGATTCTTTTCCATTCCTTCAAAAGAAAATCCATCATATAAAGTTCCGTATTTTGTTGCAAGCATTGATTATTATTCTGGCATTAACAAAAAAGATAATTGAAGGATATCTTCATTCGCCGGAAAACTTAAGAGCATACGTAATTATTCAGCCGAAATAAGTTGTTTCTGAATTTATTATATACAAATAAGCCCACCCAAAGGTGAGCTTATTAAGAATGCGCATTTACAGGCTGTGGCTGAATTACATTTTTAGGGCAACCGCTTTTCGGTTATTCCTTGGATCGGTCAATTTCACTTCCTATTTTGTTTCCACCTAATAAACCAATCACCCCACCAACAATGGCACATGGGATAGTTCCTGCGAATGCCCCAATGGGTCCACCTACTGCAATACCAATACCTGCTCCTATTTTTGCTCCTGCAGCAGCTCCTGCAATCGCTCCTCCTGCACTGCCTATTGCTTCTGCTTTTCTTTCCATACTGCATTCCTCCATTTGCTTATATAAGTATTTTTTACTCTTATAGATTATTCTATCATAACATTGATTATTTTACAATTAGAACATAAATATATTTATCCAAGCAAAGAGAGGTATTTTAATTGCAATCTAGAAT
The DNA here is from genome assembly GCF_037242085.1 of Alitiscatomonas sp. Classification (NCBI taxonomy): domain Bacteria; kingdom Bacillati; phylum Bacillota; class Clostridia; order Lachnospirales; family Lachnospiraceae; genus Alitiscatomonas; species Alitiscatomonas sp. The sequence goes on from NZ_JAXXBR010000071.1 coordinate 23,146, forward strand.
AGATTATAAAAAATTAGGGTTACGAATAAAATCTATACGTATCAGTAAAAATTTAACGCAGGAAAACCTTGCTCAGTTGGTCGATTGTAATGTAAGTCACATTTCCAACATCGAAAATAATCATACCAAGGTTTCTCTTATTATGTTACTGTCTATCGCCAATGCTCTCAACACATCTATAGACTATCTCTTATCCGAACAATATGAAAACCGATCTCTCGCATTGGACAACGAGATATTGAGAGCGATAAAAAATTGCGACAATATAAAGAAAGAAAAAATTTTAAAAATAATTGAAATCTTATAAATCCCTCACCACTGATAGGTGACAGCATTATTTTCATTGTATATTCATACTAGAATAAAATGTTTCATACTTGCTGTTCAAAATAGCACAATACACACAATCTAGTAGTCTTTCCATATCATTTTTGGACAAATCTATCCCATTTGGAAATGTATCTCTCAATAACCACTATTACAAACTTACCTTATACACATATTTATTAAAAAAGAAAACGCTGCTCCACAGCCTATCTTTTATCGTATGGTTCATCATCGTAATTATGTATAATGGTCTGGGTACGGCTGCTATTCCTATATTTTCCGGTCATTGCCTTTTGTACCAGCTAATTTGTGGTAGGACCATGCTAGGTCCTCTCTATTCATATATATGATTAAATGGAAAATCTCATTGATGCAACCCCTTTCATTGTCGCAGAACACGCCCCCTCTAAATAATCAGGAGGTTACCCAAATACCATTCCTCGCATCAAAGCCAGGGGGAATGGGAATCGCCGGTGAAGTCTGAAGATATCACCTTGTCCTCAATATAGTCCAAACTCCCCGGAAGCACATTTTCACCAACTTCCTTTCTCCTTCAGCAGATATTTCCATAGGAATCCGGCGATTTTAACGCTACATTCAAGTCCACGCTGGAAACATCGGCACCATACGATTTTCCATTATGCAATAGGGATAATTCCCTGGAAACGGGAATATCCATGTAGAAACAGGGGCGGCTGTCCCTTACGGCCCCAGGCCCCCGTATTTTATGAAAAAGGAGGTCGTTTTATGCTGGCACAGAAAGCCTGGCGTATGATCCGTACCCTTATCTTCACCTACCTGGTCTCCGGAGTCCTTTTAACGGCCCTGGCCTTTGCCCTTTATAAGTTCCGTCTGCCGGAAAGCCAGATCACCCTGGGCATCAGCGGCGTGTACATCCTCTCCTGCTTTATGGGTGGCTTCATGGCAGGAAAGGCCATGAGATCCAGAAAATTCCTCTGGGGGCTCCTCACAGGGATCCTTTACTTTGCCTTCCTCCTTATCATGTCCTTTCTCCAGGACCGGACCATCACCGCCGACGCCGTCCGGCTGGGCACGGTCTTTGCCATGTGCTCTTTAAGCGCCATGGCCGGGGGGATGATCAGCTGACGGACAGAAAAAAGAAGCGCCCCGCTCCGTTTCCGGAGCCAGGGCGCTGTTCTTATTTTCTGTATTTATTTATTTCCAACTTTTGCCATGGCATAGACCACCAGAGCCAGAAGACCGATCACAACGAAAATACCGGCCATGCCCTGCCACATGATATTGAAAGCTTCCAGAACATTTGCATTCATGGTTTCTACCTCCTACATAAAGAATCCAAGGACAATGCCGCCTGCCACTGCGGAGGCCACCTGTCCGGATACGTTGGCGCCGATGGCGTGCATCAGAAGATGGTTGGTGCTGTCCTCAGCGACACCCATTTTCTCAATGACACGGGCGGACATGGGGAATGCGGAGATCCCGGCAGCGCCGATCATGGGGTTGATCTTGTTCTTGGAGAACAGGTTTAAGAACTTTGCAAATAATACGCCGCCTACGGTATCGAAAACGAAGGCGAACAGACCGAGCACCATGATCATCAGGGTCTGAACCGTTACGAACTGCTCTGCACGCATGGAGAAGGAGATCGTAATACCCAGAAGGAGGGTGATCAGGTTGGCCAGGGTATGCTGGGCAGTCTCAGAAAGGCTGTTTAAGCAGCCGCATTCACGGATCAGATTGCCGAACATTAAGAAGCCCACCAGGGATACAGAGGCCGGAGCCACCAGACCTGCGATGAAGGTAACGATGATCGGGAAGGCGATCCTTGTGAGACGGCTTACCTTACCGGGCTGGTAAGGCATCTTGATCATACGTTCTTTCTTTGTGGTAACTGCCTTTACGGCCATGGGCTGGATAATGGGAACCAGGGCCATATAGGAATACGCGGCCACGGCGATGGGGCCGATGTAGTTGGATTTTAACACCTGGGATACCAGGATGGAGGTGGGGCCGTCAGCCGCACCGATGATGCCGATGGATGCTGCATCGCGGATATCAAATCCCAGGAACGCTGCCACTACGATGGTAAAGAAAATACCGAACTGGGCTGCCGCGCCGAACAGGAACATCTTGGGGTTGGATAATAAGGGACCGAAGTCGATCATGGCTCCGATACCGATGAATAATAACAGCGGGAAGGCCTCAGAGGCTTCGATGCCGGTCTCAAACAGCCACTGTACGATACCGTGGGTCTCGCCTACGCCCTCCATCATCTGGTTTAAAGCGCCGCTGAACGGGATGTTCACCAGGATCGCGCCAAAGCCCATGGGTAAAAGAAGGGCCGGCTCGTAATCCTTCTCGATCGCCAGGTAGATCAGCAATAAGCCTACCGCATACATTACGGCCTGCTGCCATGTGATGGACAGTAAGCCGTTCCATAAAAATTCCATACTGCTTCCTCCTTAGATACTGAAAGTATTGACTTATTTTCCAGGAGTTAAAACCGGATGCCTGCGTAAAAAAAAGACCTTTTGCAGACGTTTCACCGCCTGCAAAAAGTCTCGTTACCAGAACCGGTATGCACAGCCAGACGTTTCCGCCGCGTTTGTTGACCATGCATTTCAACTACTCCCTTTTGAAGAGAATATAACTGGTAAAAAAGAAAAAGTCAATAGCACTTTCCCACATTTTTAATTTTCTTTACAATTATTTAACGGATTCTGGTTCCGTTTCTTCCTCCTGAATGTAAAGATGGATCTTATCGATCCGGTTCCGGTCCACCTTATCCACCACAAAGCGGAGAGTTTTATGGGTGACTTCCTCCCCCTCCTCCGGCAGATGATCCAGAAGGCCGATGATAAAGCCTCCGATGGAATCGTAGTCCTCGGATTCCAGGTCCAGGCCCAGCTGGTCGTTTAAGTCATCCAGCTTCATGGCCGCCTCCACCACGTATTCCCTGGGTCCGATCCGGCGGATCAGATCCTCCTCGTCCTCATCGTACTCGTCCCGGATCTCGCCCACGATCTCCTCCAGCATATCCTCCAGGGTAATGAGGCCTGCCGTGGCCCCGTACTCGTCCAGGACGATGGCGATGTTGTTCTGGGTCTTCCTAAGCTCCACCATCAGCTCCGCAGTCTTTTTGAACTCATAGGTATATAACGGCTCCCGGAGATAATCCCGGATGCAGAATTTTTTCTGATTTTCTGTCAGCAGAAGGTCCTTGATGTTGATGATCCCGATCACATTGTCCGTAGTCTCCTCATAGACCGGATACCGGGTATATTTCACCTCCCGGAAGACCTCGATCACCTCGCTGAAGGTGGCGTCCACGTCGATAAAAGTCATATCGATCCGGGGCACCATAATATCCTTGGCCACCGAATCCCCAAAGTCGAACACGTTGTAGATCATCTTCTTTTCGTCCGACTCGATGACCCCCTCCTCGTGGCTCACCTCCACAATGGTACGCAGCTCGTCCTCTGTGATGGCGTCCTGCTTTTTATTGGGGTCCACATGGAGCAGACGGAGAACGCCCTGGGACAGCTTATCTACGATGAAGATCACCGGCGTCAGTACCTGCATGATCATGTAAATGGGTTTTGCAAACCTGAGGGCCATGGTCTCCGAATAAAGGGTGGCGCTGGTCTTTGGGGTGATCTCGCCGAAGATCAGGACCAACAGCGTCAGGATCCCCGTTCCAACACCCACATACATGTCTCCGAAGGCGCGTGTCACGAGGATCGTCGCCAGAGACGAGGCGGAGATATTTACAATATTGTTGCCGATCAGGATCGCGCTTAACATCTTCGGCTGGTTATCCAGTACCTTCATCAAGGTCTGGGCGCTGCTTAAGCCTGCGTCCGCCAGATTCCTTACGCGGATCTTGTTGACTGCCATCATCGCTGTTTCCGATGATGAGAAAAATGCTGATAATGCCAATAGCCCGATTACAATGAGTATCTGCAGGGCTTGCCCTGAATCCAAGAAAATCAACTCCTATTTCTATATGTTTTTGGTCTGGCCGGCGAAAAAACTCCGGCTGGTTTTTATGTATACAGCCCCAATTTTACTATATTCTTCCATAGGTGTCAATGGGATTCACCGCCATTTCGTCCGCCTTTCCGTTGACATATCAACTGTTCTGGATTATAATTGACTTATCAACGATTTCCGTATCAGAAAAGGGAGGGATCTTATGGAACAGTCCGTCAGCACCTATAAAAAGATACGCCGCCTCTACCGCCAGAGTCAGAAATACGCCGCCAGCCGCATGGAGCAGCCGGAGCTGACCCAGTCGGAGCTCCAGCTCCTGCGCCATGTGGGCTTCCATGGAGAGGTCAGCCAGCGTCACCTGGCCGACGAGATGGGCGTCGATAAAGCCATGATCTCCCGGATCCTCCAGAAGCTGGAGGCCAAGGGCTATCTGGTCCGCACTGAGGACGAGAACGACGCCCGTTCCAAAAATGTGCGCGCCCTGCCCCCTGCGCTGGAGATCCACTCCCAGGGAAAGGGCCTTTCAGAGCAGTTCTTCGACCAGGTCACTGGAGACTTTTCCACTGAAGAACGGGAGCTTCTGGACCAGCTCCTGGGCCGTATGCTGGAAAAAGGGAAGGCGCTGGCAGCCGCCCCTGCTCCGGAAAAGGAGGTCCGTCCATGAAATATGTGATCCGCTATGTGAAGCCCCACATCCCTACGATGATCTTTGGCTTCACCATCAAGTTCACCGGCACCATCCTGGATCTGATGATCCCCTATATCCTTTCTTATATTATTGATGAGGTAACTCCCAGAAACGACATCGGCCTGGTGATCCGCTGGGGACTTATGATGGCGGTCTGCGCCGCTCTGGTCCTCGTCTGCAACGTCTGGGCCAACCGGGTGGCCTCCGCCGTTTCCAGGGATTCCATCGAGGCCCTCCGCCACGACCTTTTCTATAAGATCTCCTATCTTTCCAGCAGCCAGGTGGATGCCTTTACGATCCCATCCCTGGTGACCCGTATGACCACAGATACCTACAACCTGCACCGGACCCTGAACATGATCCAGCGCATGGGCGTCCGTGCGCCGATCCTGATGCTGGGCGGCGTGGTGGTGACCATGTTCATCGATCCCTGGCTCTCTGCCATTCTCTGCTTCCTGATCCCCTTTATGATCCTGGCGGTGGCAAGGATCAGCCGGAAAAGCATCCCCTTGTTCGGGAAGGCCCAGATCGCCGCTGACGCCATGATCCGCGTGGTGCGGGAAAACGCCACCGGGATCCGGGTCATTAAGGCCTTAAGCCGCACAGAATATGAAAAGGACCGGTATGAAACGGTCAACAGCCGCTTAAACGCCGCTGAGGCTAAGGCCAGCATCACCATGGCCGCCTCCGGTCCCCTGATCAATCTGATGTTAAACACAGGACTGGCTGCGGTGATCGTGGTGGGTGCGTGGCGTGTCTCCACTGGAGCTATGAAGCCCGGGGCCATCGTGGCCTTCCTTACCTATTTCACCATTATCTTAAATTCCGTCATGGCCATCTCCCGTCTGATCACCATGTCCTCCAAGGCCATTGCCAGCGCAGGCCGTGTGGAGGAGGTCATGATGACGCCCCAGGACATGGAGATCCGCCCCTGGACCGGCCGGCCTGAGACTGCCCCCGGCGCCAGTCCGGACGCTCCGGACAGGACCTCCGGGAAACGTCCGCCCCACATGGAATTTGATCATGTGTCCTTTTCCTATAATAAACGTGCCTATAATCTGTCGGATCTGAGCTTTTCCCTGGAGCATGGCCAGTCCTTAGGCATCATCGGCCCCACAGGAGCCGGAAAGAGCACCCTGGCCCAGCTTCTTTTACGCCTTTACGACATCGACAGCGGCCAGATCCGCATCGACGGCCGGGATATCTCCACCTTCCCCTTAAAGGAGCTGCGTCAGAAATTCGGCGTGGTGTTCCAGAATGACGTTCTGTTTAAGGACAGTCTCCTGAATAACATCGACATGGGCCGTAAGCTGGATATGGATGCCATCGACCGGGCTGTGGAGGTGGCCCAGGCGGCCTCCTTCATTGCAGGATCCGGCGGCTATGAAAAGCCCATCGCAGTCAAGGGCGTCAACTTAAGCGGCGGCCAGAAGCAGAGGGTCCTCATTGCCAGGGCCCTGGCCGGCAGACCGGAATTTCTGATCCTGGACGACTCCTCCAGCGCCCTGGATTATAAGACCGACGCCGCCTTCCGCCGGAGCCTGTCCAAGTCCTTCTCCGGCACCACCACCATCATCATTGCCCAGCGCATCAGCTCCATCATGCACTGTGATAAGATCCTGGTGCTGGAGGACGGCATTCCCCAGGGGCTGGGGACCCATGAGGAACTTTTAAAGACGTGTGACGCATACCGTGAGATCAGTACGATCCAGATGGGAGGTGAGGACCTGTGAAACGAAAAGCCACTCTGATCCGCATATTCGGTTATCTGCTCCAGCACAAGCGCCAGCTGGCCTTTATCCTCTCCCTGTCCTTCCTGGGGAATCTTCTGGCCCTGGCCGGTCCCAGGCTGTCCGGCGCTGCCATCAACCTCATCGCCGAGGGCATGGACGGGAGCATGGATCTGCCTGGAGTTTATAAGTATGCGGCCTTTATGCTGCTGTTTTATGTGTCCAGCTCTCTTATGAGCTATGCGGTCAACGTATCCATGATCACCCTGTCCAGACGGATCACCTATACATTAAGAAAGGATACCTTCAACCATCTGGTGACTCTTCCCGTGAGCTTTTTCGACGGCACCACCACCGGAGACATCTTAAGTCGCATTTCCTATGATATCGACACCATCAATGCCTCCCTATCCAACGACGTGGTCCAGGTGGTGTCCAGCTCCGTCACCATCGTCGGCTCCCTGGTGATGATGCTGCGCCTAAGCCCCAGGCTGGTCCTGGTCTTTGCCGTCACCATCCCCCTGGCCCTTCTTCTGGCCTCCTATCTGACCCACATGGTACAGCCCATGTTCCGGGCCAGGTCCAGGGCTGCCGGAGAGTTAAACGGCTATGTGGAGGAAATGATCTCCGGCCAGAAGACCCTCCGGGCCTATACCCAGGAGGAACGTGTCATTCAGGACATGGACGTGCAGAATAAGAAGCTGGTGGACGCCTACTATAAGACCGACTACTATGCCAGCATCATGGGCCCGGCCACCAACGCCATCAACAACCTGGCCCTGGCCCTGATCTCCGTGTTCGGAGCCATCCTGTATCTCCATGGCTCCATCAGCATTGGCAGCATCTCTGCCTTCGTGCTCTACTCCAGGAAGTTCACCGGGCCCATCCGGGAGATCGCAGAGATCTACGGTGAGCTCCAGTCCTCCCTGGCGGCGGCAGAGCGGGTCTTTAAGGTCATCGACGAGCCCCCGGAGCCGGCAGATCTGGAAAACGCCGCTCCGCTGGAAAACGCCCAGGGCGACGTGGAGCTTTCCCATGTGAGTTTTGGATACCAGAAGGACCAGGTGATCTTAAAGGACTTCAGCATGAAGGCCCCCAAGGGCAGCCTCATCGCCATCGTTGGCCCCACAGGAGCCGGAAAGACCACCTTCATCAATCTGCTGATGCGGTTTTATGACATCGGCAGCGGCTCCATCCTGGTGGATGGCCGGAATATTTCCGATATCACCAGGAAAAGCCTCCGGCTTTCCTACTCCATGGTCCTCCAGGACACCTGGCTCTTTTACGGCACCATCTACGAAAATATCGCCTACGGGCGGCCCGACGCCACCAGGGAAGAGGTAGTCGCTGCGGCAAAGGCGGCCAGGATCCACACCTACATCGAAAGCCTTCCCCAGGGCTATGATACGCTCCTTATCGACGACGGCACCAATATATCCAAGGGCCAGAAGCAGCTTCTGACCATTGCCAGGGCCCTGCTGATGCAGACGCCCATGCTGATCCTGGACGAAGCCACCTCCAACGTGGACACACGGACCGAGCACCAGATCCAGGCCGCCATGCGGGCCTTGATGGCAGACAAGACCTGCTTCGTGGTGGCCCACCGGCTCTCCACCATCCGGAATGCCGACTGCATCCTGGTGGTGCGGGACGGAAACGTGGTAGAGCGGGGCACCCATGAGGAGCTGATGCGTCAGAAAGGGTTTTACTATGAGATGCACCAGGCACAGTACAGGTAGGGAGGCCTTGCAGTTCCTTCCGGCTTAAATAGAAAAAGCACTGGAATATCCCGTGATCCGGAGGCTGGATCCGGTGGGTATTCCAGTGCTTTTATCATTCTCAGTCGGATTTTTTACTGACCGCATTTAAAATACAAAGCCCCATAGCCAATATGGGAAACAGTACCCGGAGATTTAAAAAGCCTGCGGGCTTAAAATCAATATTTGCATCCAGAACCAGTCCGATAAACCATGCAGATAAAGTCGCAGTGATGGCAGTCAGATACATGGCCGGTTTCCCTTTCAGGCTAAAAATTAAAAATACCATGAGTATAAGAAACACAAAAAACAGCAGAATCGTAAAAATAACCCCATCCATTTATATCCCCTCCAGAATCCGGTTTTTACCCCCCCCCACATCGGGAATGCAGCAAAAGAAATCCTTCTTTCCTCTTCCATTTTCCATGATCCAGGAGACCTGGACATATCCCTATATATCGAAGTTAAACGTCACATAGTCATCATCAAAATTCCCGCTGTAAAAGGAAATGGTTAAAACATTCAAATGATAGGATTCCATATATTTTTCCGTTTTTTCCGATGACAAAAGATATTCCCGGATCTCCTCACCGATGGCCTCTAGTCCGGCAATACTGCCGTCCAGATCGTCAAAGTCAAAATAGCCGTCATCCACCGCATACTCCACATATAATTCCCCAGTTCCACTCAAGGGACCAAACTTTTTCAGTTGGAATTTTCGTCCATTTCCAGAATATTTAAATGCCCGGGTCTGGATTTCATATTCGTCCTCTGGTATTTCCACAAACATAGTTTCGTTTGAAATGGAAACACTGCTCTGCATATCCGACAGCACCTCTCCATTCTGGTTGTATACCTTTACCCATACATCCTTTGATTTTAATCCCACATAGCTGTACTGCTTCAAAAAGTCCGTAATTTCCTCCGCAAGGCGGTCTGCCTGTTTCATCCCCTCCTCATCCCTTATTCTGTCTGTCACAAGACGGACCCGGAAACTCAGATTGTACAGCGACTTTTTATTTTTTCCCGGTATCAGAGACAGCGTGTCCTGGACCACTTCCAGGCTCTCCAGCTCCGTATTTTCATATCCTTTTAAAAATTCCGTTACCTCTCCAGTAAAAAATTCCTCGCTGGAAGCAACCGGAATCTGTTCCAGCTGGCGTTTCAGTGTATAGATCTCCTTCCGGTCCAGCTTCCGGGTCTCTTCGGACTTCGGTACATCCTCAATGGAAAGCGGTTTCACCACAGCCGCCTCTTCCTTAGGGGCGCATGAAACCAGTAATAAAACCAGAACAGCAGCATATATCTTCTTCATGACATTTCCCTCCTTCCCCATATTTTATATAATCATAGTACAATACTGATTAAAGTTTGTAAATGGATTTGTCAATTTGTAAGAAAAAGTTTATTTTTCCTGTTTTTATATTTTTTGTGATAATTTAAAATTATATCCAACGCTCCCACTCCGCAAAACAAAACAGCCGCCCGTTCCCGCCCGGATCTTCACAGGGCAGGGACAGACGGCTGTTTTCTTACTCCAGGGATGCCGATTCCCCGGATCCAGCGCCGGACTTCGGTGCAAATGCCATGGCGGCGGCCGCTGCGCAGACGCCGCCCACCAGCTTGGCGGCAATAAAGGCAGACACCACCGCCGGGGGCTCCACACTGGCGATGAAGGCAAGCTGGCCTCCCAGCACAAAGGAACCGCTGACTGCAAAGGCCGCGTTCATCACCTTTCCCCGATCGTCCATTTTTTCCATCATCGGGATCATGGAAATACAGGTGGCCAGGCTGATGATCAGTCCCACCACAGAATAGGAATTGACCCCCAGCCATCCGGCGATCCGGCTGATCCCCTTCTGGAAAAACCGAAGGATCAGAGAGGCCGCCACCATGGATCCGGCCACCACCACCGCGATCTTTACCACAATGGTAAGGGACTCAAAAATAAGGGTGTCCGATGCGATCTGGCACGCGGGAAGGAAGAGCCCCAGCATCACCAGGCCAAACAGGACCAGGCTGGCGATCCGCACCAGGTTCCCCACCACCGACAGCACCCGGATGGTGGCCTCAGCGGCCTTTATGAGGGCCAGGCAGATACCCGCGCACAGAAGGAGGATCGGCAGAAGATTGCGGACCAGCTCCTTCACAGGCAGGCCGGTGAGCAGAGCGCCCACCGCCACTCCCGCGGGGATCGTTACGATCCCCCAGACGCTGCCCTGCATAAACAGGGATGTGTCCTCCCTGCGGATGACCGTCAGGGCAATGGGCAGGGTAAAGGAGATCATGGCTCCCAGACAGGAGGATACCATGACTCCGGAATAGATCCCCAGGGCCGGAGTGGCTGCCAGCTCCTTTGCAATGGCGTGGCCGCCCAAGTCGGGAGCCAGCAGGCTTCCGATGAGAACAGAGGCATCAAAGGGCAGCCGGGACGCAAAGGAGGCAATGGCCTCCGGATTGCTCCTGACCGCCGTGACCCCGATGCAGTAGATCCCTACGATGGAAAGGGCCAGAGAGGCCATGGAGGCCAGGCCGCCGTCAAATTCAGCCGCCAGGCCCATTTTCCCTCCGGAAATTTTATCCCAGAGCCCCAGGAAGGCACAGAGCAGAAGGATTCCGATAAATATATTCATTCCGGTTTATTTCTCCAATGGTTTTGTTTTTTCTTTGAGCCAGATACGCTCCCGCTCTGTCATACGGGGGCTTAAGGTATCATAGACCATATGATGATAGTCATTGAGCCAGGAGATCTCCTCCTCGTTCATCAGCTCCAGCACCACCGGCGTGGTATCGATGGGCAGATAGGTAAAGGGCTGGAAGGCATAAAACTTTCCGTATTTCGTTTCCATATGCTCCACCACCAGAAGCTCATTCTCAATGCGGACGCCCACAAGGCCCTCTTCATAAATTCCAGGCTCATCGGTGATGGTCATGCCTGGCTGGAAGGGCACATGGTTGGTCATCCTGAGGCTCTGGGGGCCTTCGTGGATGGGGCCCACAAAGCCCACGCCGTGGCCGGTGCCGCAGCGGTAGTCCAGGCCGTACTTCCATACCTGGGTGCGGGACATGATATCCAGGTTGGCACCGGAGCAGCCCTCCATAAAGACAGTCCGGGCGATGCCGATGTTGGCCTTTAACACATAGGTGTAATACCGCCGTTCCTCGTCGGTCAGTTCGCCCAGGGCATAGGTACGGGTGGTGTCCGTGGTTCCGTCCACGTACTGGCCGCCGGTATCCAGAAGAAGGAAGCCCTTCCGCTGAAGAACCGCATGGTTTTCCGGGGTCGGATGGTAATGCATCATGGCGGCGTTGGCTCCGTAAGCTGCGATCACGGCAAAGCTGTCCTCCATATATCCCTCCTGTTCCTTACGGAAATCCACCAGAAGCTCTCCCACGTCTGTTTCAGAAACGGTCTCACCAGCAGCCAGCTTCTCCTCCAGGCACATCTGGAGCCGGGCCATGGCCACACCTTCCTTAATATGGGCGTTTTTGGTATTGGCGATCTCCACTGGATTCTTCACGGCCTTCAGGCAGAAGACTGGCTCCTCTCCCTTTACAATGGTCACCCTGGGATTCTCCTCCATGGCCAGATACAGCCGGTAATTGACGTTCTCCACGCTCACCAGCATGACCGTGGGCACATCGATGGCGGCGATCCCGTCCAGGATCTCCCCATACGGCCGCACAGCCACTCCGTTTTTCTTAAGGTAATCCATAGCCTCCTCCGACACGCGGCTGCTGTCCACATAAAGGACTGCCGCTTCCTGGGTCAGAAGGACATAGGACACAAAGGAGGTATTGTACACCACATCAGAGGCCCGCAGGTTCAGAAGCCAGGCAATGCTGTCCAGGCGGGTAACGGCCATGGCGTCCGCCCCGTTCTCCTTAAGCCGGGAGCGGACCTGGGCGATCTTTTCTGCCGCAGAAAGGCCTGTATATTGTTCCGGAAGCAGATAGACCTGACTCTGGGGGATGGCAGGACGATCGCTCCAGATGGGTGTGATCAGATCCTCCGACCGGATCCCGATCCCCTGGGCAGAAAACGCTGTCTCCATATCCAGTACCATCTCCGCCGCAGTGACCATGCCGTCGATCCCCAGGACCTGTCCCTTCTTCAGCCTGGAAAGAAGAAATTCCTGGATGGTGGGCACGCCTTTTTCCTTCATACGGTAGAGGACGATCTCGCTGCCGGCCATCTGCCGCTCCGCCTGGATAAAATAACGGCCATCGGTCCACAGACCGCTCTCCGTTTCCGTGACCACCAGGGTTCCGGCAGAGCCGTCGAAGCCCGAAAGCCAGGCCCTGGCCCTCCAGTGATCGGGAAGATATTCGCTGATGTGGGGGTCCGAGGACGGGATCAGATATGCCTGTACCCCGGCTTCCGCCATTTTTTCACGAAGCAGAGAAAGCTTCTCATTGGTTGTCATGACAATCTCCTTTCAATTTTCCTGGAATTCCGCTTATTCCAGCATATAAAATAGGACCGCATAGAAAACGGACTTCCGGGTTGCAGATATCTGACGTTCATGGTCAGACATCCGCAAAACGAAGCCCGCACAGGTTAGGGGCAAACATATTTATTTAATATTTCTTGCAGCCAGCTCCCGGATATTTCCCTTATAGGGAGTAAACGGGATCTCGCCCTCGTAGTTTAAGAAGTCCACCACATATCCGATGGCTGCGGCTGCGCCGTAGATCATGCCCTTTTCGTCCAGGTCAAACTCCGGCGTATGGTGGTTGGCTCCGGTTCCCAGCTCCGGATTCTGGATCCCGGTGAAGGTGATCACGCCCGGCCAGTACTTTAAGTACGCCTGCATGCTCTCGCAGGCCATCCACGGCTGGGCCTTTGCCAGAGCCTCTTCTCCCATGTATTTCTTAACGGCGTTCCTTGCGATCTCGCTGCAGGTCTCGTTGTTGTAATTCTCAAACAGAGGATCCTTCATGGAAATGATCTCATAGGTACACTGGTTTAATTTACATTCTGCCTCCAGGACCTCTTTAAACTGCTTCATAAAGCTGGCTCCGGCCCCCGCCACGTTGAAGGTGCGGATGGTACCGTCGAATACCAGCTCGTCGGGCACGATGTTCATGGCCGTTCCGCAGTGGACACTGCCCACAGAGAAGGTCAGGATATCTGTGGGAGACACGTATTTCATGCGGATCATGTTCATATGATTGTAGATGGAGTTGAAGCAGTCCAGAACACTGTGGGCCAGATCCGGACGGGAGCCGTGGCCGGCCAGACCCTTTAAGCGGATGGCAAAGCCGTAGCCGCCGGAGAATACCGCACCAGGCTCTGCAGAAACCTGACCCGCCGGAACGTCCCACTTCACATGGGTGGCGATGCAGGTGTCGATGGGCAGCTTCATGGTCTCAACAATGTAGGGGAGCAGGTTGGCGATCTGGCCGCCGCCCTCCTCGCCCCGCTCGAAGCAGAGGACGATGTTTCCGTTCAATTCGTCCTTGTGCTCGTTTAAGATCTTAGCCTCGCCCAGCAGCATGGCTGTATGGGAATCATGGCCGCAGGCGTGGGAAATGCCGTCATTTTTTGACACGCACAGCTTATCACAGCATAAATTCTTTGTATTTTCCTGGATGGGAAGAGCGTCCATGTCGGCGCGCATCAGAACGGTCTTTCCCGGCTTTCCGCCGTGGATCTGGCCCACGATGCCGCCGTCGGGAACCTCCACATACTCGATCCCCAGGGCATCCAGCTCCTTTTTAATAAACTCCAGGGTCTCAAATTCCTGCCCCGTCATTTCCGGATACTCATGCATATGTCTCCGGATCCGTACCATATAATCAAAATTTTTCTGTGCTTCTTTGAAGATCTCCATTTTTTTCTCCTCTCACAGCAGACGGTGCGGGGCATACGCCCCGCAGTCCATGCATTTCCTTATTTTACTGTCACACGGCGGAAATTCTTCTTTCCTCTCTTTACAACGATGCCGTCGCCGGAAAGCTGTTCCTTTGTGTAAACCGTTTTAATATCCTTTACAGCTTCGCCGTCCACAGATACGCCGCCCTGCTCCACATTTCTTCTGGCCTCGGAGCGGGATCCGCAGAGACCGGATTTCTGTACGATGGACAGGATATCGATGGCGCCGTCGGTAAAGTCGTCATCAGAGAGCTCGGCTGTGGGCATTTCTGCTGCATTTCCGCCTGCAAACAGGGCCCTTGCGCTCTCCTGGGCCTTTTTGGCCTCCTCATCGCCGTGTACCAGGGCAGTCAGCTCGTAGGCTAAGATCTCCTTGGCTTCGTTTAACTGGCTTCCTTCCCATTTATCCATATCATCGATCTGCTCTAAGGGCAGGAAGGTCAGCATCCGCAGGCACTTTAACACGTCGGCGTCGGCGATGTTTCTCCAGTACTGGTAGAACTCAAAGGGACTTGTCTTATTGGGATCCAGCCATACGGCTCCTGACTGGGTCTTGCCCATCTTCTTGCCCTCGGAGTTCAGAAGCAGGGTGATGGTCATGGCATGGGCGTCTTTTCCAAGCTTTCTCCGGATCAGCTCTGTGCCGCCTAACATGTTGCTCCACTGGTCGTCGCCGCCGAACTGCATGTTGCAGCCGTATCTCTGGAACAGCTCATAGAAATCGTAGCTCTGCATCAGCATGTAGTTGAACTCCAGGAAGCTTAAGCCCTTTTCCATTCTCTGCTTGTAGCACTCGGCGGTCAGCATACGGTTTACAGAGAAATGCGGTCCGATCTCTCTTAAGAAATCAACGTAGTTCAGATCCAGGAGCCATTCCGCATTGTTTACCATCATGGCCTTTCCGTCGGAAAAGTCGATGAAACGCCTCATCTGCTTTTTAAAGCAGTCGCAGTTGTGCTGGATGGTCTCCACGGTCATCATCTGGCGCATATCGCTTCTGCCGGAGGGATCTCCCACCATTCCGGTGCCGCCGCCGATCAGGGCGATGGGCTTATTGCCTGCCATCTGTAAACGCTTCATTAAGCAGAGAGCCATGAAATGGCCCACATGCAGGCTGTCGGCAGTGGGGTCGAAGCCAATGTAGAATACGGCCTTTCCCTCATTTACCATTTTCCGGATCTCTTCCTCATTTGTCACCTGGGCGATCAGGCCTCTTGCCTGTAATTCCTCATAAACTCCCATCTTCTCATTCTCCTTTTTCTGTGATCTCTGTATTCTGTTTCGTTGGCCGATTTCCGCACAGAAGGGGCAGAAATGAAGCGCCTCGGGATCCCAATCCCAGGAACGCCGTGAAAACAAAAAAGCCCCGCCCTTCTGTTTCAAAAGGACGAGGCCAACGGCTCGTGTTACCACCTAATGTTCCCGCATAACTCACATTATACGGCTTATGAAGTCTCCTTACAGGACTCCGGCCCTTTAACGTGGGCCCCTCCGTCGCAGCCTACTGAACGGACTGCCGCTCTTCCTCCCAGACATGCTCCGGGATTCCAGGCAGGCTTTCGCGGTTCGGTGCGAAGCTCCGAGATGTATTCACGGCTCCGATCCCGCGCGCCTCTCACCCTCCGGCAGCTCTCTGTGCGGATCCTGTGGACCGTTACTGGTTCTCTTCATTGCTGATACCTGTTTGGTTTTCAGCCGTCACCGGCTATAAGCCACATTATAGGGAGGGCGGGAGGGTTTGTCAAGATATATTATCTTAAATATTCTGCGGCAAGCCTTCCAAAGGTCACAGCCCCGGCCAGGACTGCCCGCTCGTCAAACCGGATCCCTCCGTTATGGAGAGGCAGACGGGTCGCCGGATCCTCACTGGCTGTCCCGATGCGGAACATGGCTTTTTCTTCAAGAGCCTCTTTCTTTTCCCTTCAGATACATCCTTACCAGCGTACTGGCCACCAGTTCCAAGTGCATGATCACCATTACGACAAACATTTGATCACCGGCATCTGCGATAAAAATCCCAGAATTTTTATACACCAATAGGAGCAGTGCAATGCTTATCCACGGGATCCCCCAAAACCAGCCCCCTTTTAAGAAAAGCCGCAGACCCGGAGAATTTACCAGGTAATAAATCACCAGTGCTATGGTAAACCATGCAAGAGCATCATAGCGGCGAAACTCCGGCCCATGGGCGGCCAGTCTCGGAACCGCGTTTCCCAGGATCATAAATTCGGCAAGGACCAACACATCAAAAAGTTCCCCTCGAAGCTCCTTCAGTTCCAGATCTCCCACTGGCGTGTGCCGGCCCGCCAGCCATCGGACCGCCCGGTCTCCGTTCTTCCAGACCAGCAGAAACAATGCAATCCGCAAAAGCATGATCCCCAGTAAAAGATACCGGGCTGCCTGGCCTGGCTGTGTCCATGAAAAAAGACAGATCAGTCCCCATGCGATCTGGAACAGGAACCAGTACATATCATTTTTTCTCATACCGGGTTCACCCCCTCTGGCCTGCCAGTCCCCCCAGCCGTTCCAATATCTCCCTGGCCTTCTCCATCATGGGGCCGCAGTCCTTGTTCTTATTCCGTTTATCCTGGTAGAACATCATGGGCTTTTCTCCCTGGACGAACCGCAGGGCGTTCTTGTATTCCCCGATGAGTCCCGGAATACCAGAAACGTCCAGCTTCGCCTTGGGATACAGCTCCATACGGATCTCCTGACGGTTGACAGCCACCTCGGTCACATAGGCCCGATGGGCCGCGGCCTTTAACTCCGCCACCTTCAGAAGGTTTTCCACCGGTCCGGGGATGTCTCCAAACCGGTCGATGAGCTCATCCTGCATGTCCATGTATTCCTCTTCGTTCTCAATGGCCGAGATCCGTTTGTATACATCCAGCTTCAGATACTCGTTCTTAATATATCCGTCGGGGATAAAGGCGTCGATGTCGCAGTCCACCACAGTCTCGAAGCTCTCCTCCTCTGTGGTCTCTCCCTTAAGGGCCAGGACGGCCTCATTTAACATCTTGCAGTACAGGTCATAGCCCACGGCCTCCATGTGGCCGTGCTGCTCCGCTCCCAGGATGTTCCCCGCCCCGCGGATCTCCAGATCCCGCATGGCGATCTTAATGCCGGAGCCCAGCTCCGTGAATTCCCGGATGGCCTGGAGGCGCTTTTCCGCCTCTTCCCGCAGCATTTTGTCCCGCTTGTACATGAGGAACGCAAAGGAGGTGCGGTTGGAGCGGCCGATGCGCCCACGGATCTGGTAAAGCTGGGAAAGGCCCAGCCGGTCCGCGTCATGGATGATCATGGTATTGGCATTGGGGATATCCAGCCCTGTTTCTATGATGGTGGTGGATACTAAAACGTCGATGTCGCCGTTGACAAAATCCAGCATGATCCGCTCCAGCTGGCGCTCGTTCATCTGCCCATGGGCAAAGGCCACCTGGGCATCGGGCACCAGAGAGGCCACATGGCCTGCGATCTCGTCGATGTTGCTGACTCTGTTGTATACGTAGTATACCTGGCCGCCGCGGGCCAGCTCCCGGTGGATGGCCTCCCGGACCATCTCGTCGTTATACTCCATCACATACGTCTGGATGGGCACACGCTCCATGGGCGGCTCCTCTAAAACGCTCATATCCCGGATCCCGATGAGGCTCATGTGGAGAGTCCTGGGAATGGGGGTGGCAGTCAGGGTCAGCACATCCACGTTCTGCTTCAGCTGCTTGATCTTTTCCTTGTGGGCCACGCCGAACCGCTGCTCCTCGTCGATGATGAGCAGGCCCAGGTCCTTGAACTGCACGTCCTTGGAGAGCACCCGGTGAGTACCGATGACGATGTCCACAAACCCCTTTTTCAGCCCCTCCAGAGTCTTTTTGATATCCGCCGGGGTCTTAAACCGGGACATCAGATCCACCCGCACCGGAAAGTCCTTCATCCTCTGGATAAAGGTATTGTAGTGCTGCTGGGCCAGGATGGTGGTGGGAACCAGGTAGACCACCTGCTTTCCCTCCTGGACCGCCTTGAAGGCCGCCCGGAGAGCAATCTCGGTCTTTCCGTAGCCCACATCGCCGCAGATCAGTCGGTCCATGATCTTCCGGCTCTCCATGTCCTTTTTTGTGTCCTCGATGGCGGAAAGCTGGTCGTCGGTCTCCTCATAGGGGAACATCTCTTCAAATTCCTTCTGCCAGACCGTGTCCTCCCCGTAAACGAAGCCCTCGGCGTCCTGGCGGGCGGCGTAAAGCTCCACCAGCTCCTTTGCGATCTCCCGCACGGCCGTGCGTACCCGGGTCTTTGTCTTTCCCCATTCGGCCCCGCCTAATTTATTGAGCTTCGGCGTCTTCGCATCGGCTCCGGCGTACTTCTGGATCCCGTCCAGGCGGGTGGCCGGAAGATAGAGATTTCCGCCGTCGGCATACTCCACCTTGATATAATCCTTGATCACATGGTCCTGCTCGATCTTTTCGATCCCCCGGTAGATACCCAGGCCATGGCTCTCATGGACCACATAGTCTCCCACGGACAGCTCGGAAAAGCTGCTGATCTTCTTGCCCTCGTAATTGTACTTTTTCCTCTTCTTCTGGCGGCGCTCGTTTCCGAACATGTCGCCTTCCGTAATGACCACAAATTTGATCAGCGGATATTCAAAGCCCTTATGGAGCTTTCCATAGGTCACCAGGATCTCCCCCGGGCTCACCGGACGGCTGGGATCCTCGGGGCAGAAGGCCCGCAGATCGTACTCTCTCAGATCCCCTGCCAGACGGCTGGCCCTGGTCCGGGATGCAGAAAGGAGCACCACCCGGTAGCCTTCCTTTTTCCAGCGGGTCAGGTCCTTGATCAGAAGCTCAAAGCCGTTCTGGTAGGAACTGACATTTTTTCCCGTGATGCTGTATTTCTTTTTAACGGCCATGCCCGGAAGCCGCTGGTCCAGGCCCGTCATAAAAATGGCCTCCGGCGTCTGGGCCGCCGCCAGCACAGCCTTTGCGGAAAATAAAAGATCCGTCTGGCCCGGAAGCAGATACCCCTTTTCCAGACGGTGGCTCATGCTCTCCCGAAACTCAGTTTCCACCACTCCTGCCTTTTCCAAAAGCCTCTGGGGCTCATCTAAAAATATGGCAAGGCCTGCGCGCTCCCCAGAGCCGCCGTTTCCGGCGAGAGCTCCGTCCGTCCGGTCCGTTCCCGCCGCTTCCTTCATGTACTCCAGAAACGACATCGTCTCCTTACAGAAATACCGGATATATCCGTCCAGGGCGTGGATGTCAAAGCCCTCCCTTAAGGCCTCGCACAATTCCCCCACGGCAGTCTTGATCCGGTGGGCCTCCTCGGGCTTTCCTGCCTCCCGGAAGGCCTTTTCCTGCTTTTTCCCTTCCTTTTCGATCCGGTCTGTGCCGTTTTCCATCTGTTCCTTTGTTAAGGTCAGCTCCGCCGCCGGATAGATCAGCACCGAATCCATCTGGGTAATGGATCTCTGGCTCTCCGGATCAAAGGACCGGATGGAGTCCACCTCGTCTCCCCACAGCTCGATCCGCACCGGAAGCTCCTCGGTCAGAGGGAAAATATCAATGATTCCTCCTCGGATGGAAAACTGGCCCATTCCGTCCACCTGGCCCGTCCGCTCGTAGCCCAGATCCCGGAACCGTTCCTTCATATCCCCGATATCCAGGACCTCTCCGGACTCCACCAGGATCCGCCGCTCCTTCATCATGGAAAGAGGGAGAAGATGGTCCATGAGGCCGTCCACCGTGGTCACCACGGTCCCGCCAACATCCTCCATCAGGTGCTTAAACACCTGCATCCGCTGTCTGGTCAGAAGGTTTCCATGGATATCGGAGCTGTAAAACAGAAGATCCCTGGCGGGATACAGCCATGTATTCTTTTCAAAATAGCTGAAGTCATCGTAAAGCTCCCTGGCCCTGGTATCGTCGTGAGTCACAACTAACCTCCAGGCCTTCTCCTCCGAAACCTGGTACATCACATGGACCTTCTGGGAATCGGTGACGCCGCAGATCTGGACGGGTCCTTTCCCTTTCATAAGATCCTGCTTCATGTCTCCATATTCTGCCAGCTCCGTCAGCGGATTTGCAAATATCTCTCCCATTCTTCTCCTCTCCCGATCCTTTTACGCCTGGCCGTCCTTCTTCCGGTTATGGCTGTTCATGGCATGGTCGATCCCTTCCTCCACTGCCTCCATGACCGCGTCGGCCGCTTCCTTTACTGCGTCCTCCATGATCTTTCTCTCGCCCTGGGAAAAATGGCCCAGCACATAGTCGGCCAGATCCATCCTGGGCGGCTTTTCTCCCACGCCCACCCGGACTCTGGGGAACTCCTGGGTCCCCAGATGGGCGATGATGCTCTTGATCCCGTTGTGGCCTCCGGCGCTTCCCTTGGCCCGGATCCGAAGCTGGCCGGGAGCCAGGCTGATGTCGTCATAGACCACCAGGATGTCCTCCGGGTCCACCTTATAATAATCGGCAGCCGCCCGGATGCTCTCGCCGCTGGAATTCATATACGTCTGGGGCTTTAAAAGGATCACCTTCTGCCCTCCGATCACAGCCTTGCCGCAGAGGGCCTTGTGCTTTTTCTCCGATATGTCGGCTCCCAGCTTATCTGCCAGGGCGTCCAGCACCATGAAGCCGGCGTTATGGCGTGTATTTTCATATTCCTTTCCCGGATTCCCGAGACCTGCTATTAAAAACATATGGTATATTTTCTCCTTTATCCCATGATTTATGGTTTTACTATTCTATCAGTTTTATCCATGACTTACAAGTCCCAAATCCTTTGCTCCTCCTCTTCCAATTCCTGCCGTTTTCCAGTATACTATGGGCATGGGGTATTTTATTAAATTCTTACATTGGGGGTATCTTTTATGAACATGCTTCAGATGAGCGAGGCCATGCGGGACGGCCGCTCCATCTCCTTAAAAAGCCAGACCCAGCTGATCATCGCCCTTTCCATTCCGGCGATCCTGGAACAGCTGGTCATGACGCTCATGAGCTATATCGACACCGCCATGGTGGGCAGCCTGGGTCCGGGAGCCACGGCGGCCATCGGCGTGGTAGCCAGCTCCATCTGGCTAATGAACGGCCTGACCAGCGCCATTGCCGTGGGCTTTTCCGTCCAGATCGCCCAGTACCTGGGAGCCGGACGGGACGGAGACAGCCGGAACGTCCTGTGCCAGTCCATCCTGTTTAACGTTTTGTTCGGTGTGGTCATGGCCGCAGCAGCCATCGGCATCGGCCAGGTCCTGCCGGAGCTTTTGGGCTCTGATCCGGAGATCGCCCCGGCGGCCAGGTCCTACTTCTGTACGGTGGCCTTCTTCTTCCCGTTTTCCATGGCCTCCGCCCTGTACTCCAGCATCCTGCGGTGCAGCGGAAACATCCTGCTGCCCAGCATCATGAACGTGGGCATGTGCGTGTTTGACGTGATCTTTAACTTTATCTTCATTTACCCGTCCCGGGACATCGGCGGCTTCCACGTCTGGGGAGCCGGCCTCGGCGTCCAGGGCGCGGCTCTGGGCACAGGACTTGCCCAGGCCTGCGTGGCCGTGACCCTTCTTCTGGGCATCATCTGCCGCAGGGGACCGCTCCGCTTCCAGGGAAACGAGACCTGGCGCTTCACAAAGCCGTGCATGAACAACATGCTGCGCCTGTCCACGCCCACTGCCCTGGAGCGCATGGCCCTTTCCCTGGCTCAGATCGTCATGACCTCTGTGGTGGCCGGAATGGGCACCGTGGCCGTGGCCTCCAACTACGTAGCTGTCCAGACTGAGAGCATCTGCTATCTTCCCGCCTTCGGCGTCGCCTCTGCCGCCACCGCCCTTGTGGGCCAGAGCATCGGAGCCCGGCGGCTGGATATGGCAAAGCGGTTCGCCTACGGGACCACGATCTTAGGCTCCATCCTGGTATTTTTCATGGCGCTCTTAATGTTCGGCTTCGCGCCCTTCCTCACCAGCCTCCTGACAGCTGACACGGAGGTAGCGGAGGTCAGCGCCGGACTTCTGCGGATCGTAGCCTTCTCAGAACCGCTGTTTGCCGTCAGCATCGTCGCCACCGGCGCGCTCCGGGGAGCCGGGGACAGCAAGGCCCCGTTCTTCATCAACCTGTTTACCATGTGGGGCGTCCGTGTCATGACGGTTCTGGTGTTCACCCATCGGTTCGGCGTCACCGGCGTATGGATCTCTATGACTGCCGAGCTGATCACCCGCGGCATCGTGTTCCTGATCCGCCTGCTGCGGGGCCGCTGGCTGAAAATGCCGGTGCTGTTCTGATCGATTGTTCCCAGACGTATTTTATGGTATAATAGACTGGCTGCGGTTCCCGGACTGCGGCCAGTTTATGATTGGGGGTATTCTATGAACAACAGAACAGATTTTGATGTGATCATCATCGGCGCGGGGCCGTCGGGCATCTTCTGCGCCTACGAGCTCATAAAGGAGCGGCCTTCCTTAAACATACTCATGGTGGAAAAGGGCCGTCCCATTGAAAAGCGGGTATGCCCCAAGCGTACCACCAAGGTATGTGTGGGGTGCAGGCCATGCAGCATCACCACCGGCTTTGCGGGAGCCGGCGCGTTTTCTGACGGAAAGCTCTCCCTGTCTCCGGATGTGGGAGGGAACCTGCCGGATATCCTGGGATATGACAAGGCCCTGGAGCTGATCCATGAATCCGACGATATCTATCTGAAATTCGGGGCAGACACAAATGTCTACGGCGTCGATAAGCAGAAGGAGATCCAGGAGATCCGCCGGAGGGCCATCATGGCAAACTTAAAGCTCATCGAATGTCCCATCCGTCATCTGGGCACTGAAGAGGGCTATAAGATCTACACCCGCCTCCAGGAACACCTGTTAAGCAGCGGGGTACGGATCGAATTTAATACCATGGTCCAGGATATCCTCATCGAGGACGGCTGTGCCAGAGGGATCATCTCCGATAAGGGAGAAACGTATTACGCCAGGGAGATCGTGTCCGCCATTGGCCGCGAGGGCTCCGACTGGTTCTCCCATGTGTGCAGGGATCACGGGATCGAGACAAAGGTCGGCACCGTGGACATCGGCGTCCGCGTGGAGGTCCGGGACGAGGTCATGGAGTTTTTAAATAAGAACCTCTACGAGGCCAAGCTGGTGTATTATACCCCCACCTTCGACGATAAGGTGCGTACCTTCTGTACCAATCCGTCGGGAGAGGTGGCCACAGAGTATTACGAAAATGGCCTGGCGGTGGTCAATGGCCATGCCTACAAGTCCCAGGAATATAAGACCCACAACACCAACTTTGCCCTTCTGGTGTCCAAAAACTTCACCAAGCCCTTTAAGACGCCCATCGAATACGGCAAGCATGTGGCCCAGCTTTCCAACATGCTGTGTGACGGAAAGATCCTGGTGCAGACCTTCGGCGATTTCCTCCGGGGCCGCCGGACCACTGAGGAACGGCTCTGCCGGAACAATCTGATCCCCACCTTAAAGGACGCGGTGCCTGGAGATCTGTCCCTGGTGCTGCCCCACCGGATCATGGTGGACATCAAGGAAATGCTCCTGGCCCTGGACAAGGTAACGCCCGGGATCGCCAGCGACGAGACCCTGCTTTACGGCGTGGAGGTGAAATTCTACTCCAATAAGGTGGTGGTAAATAAGGATTTCGAGACCAGTATCCCGGGACTCCGGGCCATCGGAGACGGCGCGTCTGTGACCCGCGGACTCCAGCAGGCCTCCGCCAACGGACTGTCGGTGGCAAGGAGTATTCTGGGGAAGCTGTAAAATAGGGACGCCCCCATATCCTCCCAAAGAAAGCATCGCTTTGGGAGGACATGGGGGCTTTGATAAAGTGCGGGCTGCGGTAAGATATGGGGGAGTGAGGGATGGGGATGGGTTGGGAACTTCTGGAGGGATTATTTTGAATGCTGGGGTCTGGAGCTGGGGGAGGTCAGGTCGAAGCTTAGGGCCAGGAGGTTTTTTATGGCGGTGTCCAGCTCTGGTTCGTTTAAAAGGATGCTGAGCCATTTTTCTTTGTTCATGTGCCAGGCGGGGAAGAATCCGGGCTGGGTGCGGCAGGAGGCGGCCAGGACCGGGTCGCATTTTACGTTCAGAAGCTCTGCGGTCCCCTCTCCCGGAAGCCCCAGTTTATTTTTTCCTGTTTCCAGGATCACTCCATACCATTTTTTGTTGTCTTTGTGACGGAGGACAGCGTTTCTGTCCTTCCACGGATACTCCGGCTCTGTGCCGTATTGGTCCATGCACCAGGCGAACAGTTCCTGTCGTGTCATTCTCTTTCCTCCTCCTGATCCGGTATCTGCGTTTTCCGGTATTCCTCTTCCAGTTCTTCTGCCAGGTATGCATCCAGAAGATCCCCCTTCACAGAGCGGCGCGTTCTCTGGGAAGGGGGATCTCCTATCTCCTGTGATGTGCTTCCGGGTCTGTCCCGCAGAGTCCGGCATAGGCGGCGTACATCTGGGTGGTGGCGGGATCGGCATGGCCCATCATGGTCTGGACGGCCTTCACATCGGCCCCGCCGCCGATCAGGTGGGCCGCAAAGGAATGGCGCAGGGTATGGGGCGTGATGTCCTCCTGGATCCCGGCCTTTTCCCCGTAATATTTCACGATCTTCCAGAAGCCCTGGCGGCTCATGAGGCCGCCGCTGCAGTTGATGAAAAGCCAGGGCGCGTCCCCGCCCTTTACAAGAGCCGGGCGGGCTGTTTCCAGATATCTTGAAAGTGCCTCCTTGGCCACGCGGCCGAAGGGTACGGCCCGCTCCTTATATTCGTCCCGGCAGGTAATGAAGCCCACAGCCATATTCACATCGGAAAGCTCCAGATGGATCAGCTCCGATACGCGGATCCCGGTGGCGTAAAGGAGCTCCAGCATAGCCTTATCCCGGATCTCCTTGGCAGAATCCCCCGACGGCTGGGCCAGCAGGCGGTCCACCTCCTCCACGGTCAGGATCACCGGAGCCTTTTTTTCGATCCTGGGCGCATGGATGGATTCTGACGGATCCTTTCTGATCCGCCCGCGCTTGAATTCGTATCCGAAAAACGCCTTCATGGACGCCAGGTTCCTGGACACCGTAGACGCCGCCTTCCCTTCCTTTTCCAGCATCAGCACATAGGAATTCAGCGCTGTCCTTGTGACCCGGGACAGCTCCCGGATCCCCATTCCTTCCAGGAACGCCGCCATCTGCATTAAATCTCTCTGATAGGAAACGCGGGTATTTTCTGAAGCATGCTTTTCCGCCTCCAGATACTCCGCGAACCGTCTGATCTCTTCTTTCATCTCAATCTGCACGATCCCCCGTGATCTTCTCTCATACACGATCCTGCCCAAAACGGGCTGTTTTCCTCATTATAGTCTCACTTTTCCATAAAATCAAACACATTTTTACCCCTTTTCTCCCACTTTCCAGGCGGTTTCCATAAAAAGCCCAACATGTGGCGCTCCCCGGACAGCGGCCTTCCACATATTGTAAAAAGAATTTTCCACCGTTCATCCGGTGATCCAGGCAGTTATCCACGGATTCACAAAGCTTTCCGCCGCCGCTCCCAGGACCGCTGCCAAGACCAGCGCCAGGGCCGCAGGCGCGGTCATCTTCTTTTTCTCCTCCTCCATCCACCAGGCCGTCACATAAAATACAGCCATGTACGGCACAGCCTGGGGAAAGACCAGGGCCAGATACCGGAAGATCCCGGAAAGCCCGCTCCCCATGGTCAGGCTGCTGACGATCACCGCCGTGGAAAAACCCAGGTAGGCCGCCGTCCCCATAAAAAGAAACGGAGCCGTCGGCGTCATGGAGAACAAGATTAGGCAGAAGGCCTCCCCCAGCCGTTTTCTTAAAACCGTAAAAAACAGCCCCATGAAATCCAGCTTTAACAGCATGGCTGCCGTGACCATCCCACTCCCCGCATCCCTAAGCGCCTCCTTCCATCCGGAATCCGGCCAGTTGCAGAACAGCGTCCCGGCGGCGGCTCCCAGGAGCAGAAAAAAGGACAGCCAGAATCCTGGGCTGTCCTTCCTGTTTCCGAAATTTCCCATGGCATCCCCCATACAGTACAGGCTTCTTTTGTTCCCACTATATGACGGCCATGTCCGGTCTATTCCATTTTTATCCGTTCACCGGATCCCTTCCCGCTGGGCATATGCCATGATGGCAGCCACCGTCTTCCCGTCGGTGAGCTTTCCTCCGTAGATCAGCTCCAGCAGGTCCTTTACTTCCCATTCCTCCACATCGATGCTTTCGTCTGCGTCCAGGTGCTGCTCTGTCTTTACCAGATCCCTGGCCACAAACAGATCGATGGCCTCGTCGCAGAATGCCACGGTTGTGTTGATGGTCATGAGGTATTCCATGGTCTCCGCTTTAAACCCGGTCTCCTCCTCCAGCTCCCGGTACGCACATTCGATCCGGGGCTCGTCCGGCGCATCCACCTTTCCGGCCGGCAGCTCCAGGGTAAACCGGTCCAGGGCGTTCCTGTACTGGCGCACCATTAAGAGCTTTCCATCCTTTGTCACCGGAAGCACTGCTGCCGCCCCGTCGTGGTGGATATAATCATACGTTTCCTGGATCCCATTAGCCACCACCGTATCCCTGTATACCTTAAGGATCGTCCCGGTGTACGCCAGCTCCCGCTCCAGGCGGATCGTTTTTTCCATAACCGCTTTCTCCTCCCGCCTATTTTAACCGCTTATTTTTCTCGTAGTTGGCGTCGCAGGCCTTTATGATGGAGCTGCGGAAGCCTCCCTCCTCCAGGGCCGCCACACCCTCGATGGTGGTGCCGCCGGGTGAGCAGACCATATCCTTTAGCTCGCCGGGATGCTTTCCGGTCTCCAGGACCATTTTTGCACTTCCAAGGACTGCCTGGGCAGCCATCCGGTACGCCATCTGGCGGGGCAGGCCGTTCTTCACACAGCCGTCGGCCAGGGCCTCGATGAACATGTATACATAAGCCGGGGAACAGCCGCTGGCGCTTCCCACCACATCCATGAGCCGCTCCTCCACCAGTTCCATTTTTCCAAAGGAAGTGAACAGTGTATGGAGAAGCTCCTTTTCCTCCTGGGTAAACAGGGCTTCATCATAGCAGACTCCCGTCATGCCCTCACCCACCATAGCCGGTGTGTTGGGCATGGAGCGGACCACCCGGACCTGGCCTCCCAGGCCCTCTGTCAGGTCGGAAATGGTGTATCCGGCTGCGATGGAGATGATCACCTGGTCCTTCGTCACCACGTCTTTGATCTCCCCAAAAACCCGGGGCAGCACCTGGGGCTTTACAGCCAGGACCAGGTACTTTGCCTGTCTGGCGCACTCTGCGTTGGAGCCCGCATGGGGAACCCCCGTCTCCCTGGTGACCTGCTCCATTTTTTCCTCATGGGCAGAGGAAAAGATCATATCCTCCGGGGAAAATTCCTTTAAAAGCCCCTTCATGATGGCAGTCGCCATGTTGCCCATTCCAATAAAACCGATTTTTGCCATTTCCATTCCCTCCTGAGATGTTCCCGCACAGGGGAGGGCCGCTTTTCTATGAAAGCGGAACCACGGCCCCCTCATACGTTTCTTCAATAAACTTCTTTACTTCCCCGCTCTTTAAGGCTTCCACCAGAGCCTTGATCTTTTCATCATTCTCATGGCCCTTCTGAACAGCTACCACATTTCCGTAGGTAGTGGCGCCGATGGATTCTGAATCCTCACATACAAGAGCGTCCGCCACCTTTAAACCTGCTGCGATGGCATAGTTTCCGTTGATGACAGCCAGATCCACGTCCTGGAGAGAACGGGGAAGCTGGGCTGCCTCCATTTCAATGATATCGAAATTTCTCGGATTGTCAACGATATCCTGCTTGGTTGCCGTAAGTCCTGCGCCCTCCTTCAGGCCGATGAGCCCCTGGGCCTCTAAAAGCAGGAGAGCCCTGGCCTCATTGGTGGTGTCATTGGGAACGGCGATCTGGGCTCCGTCTGCCAGCTCCTCCAGGGAAGCGGTCTTTCCGGCATAGATCCCAAAGGGCTCATAATGGATCACAGCCGCAGAAGCCAGCTCCTTCTTTTTCTCCGCATTAAATTCATCCAGATACGGCTGGTGCTGGAAATAGTTGGCGTCCAGGTCTCCGGCATCCAGGGCCACATTGGGCTGTACATAATCGTTATACTCTTTGATCTCCAGGGTATAGCCTGCCTTCTCCAGCACCGGCTTCGCCGCCTCCAGGATCTCTGCGTGGGGAGCCGGGCTGGCTCCTACGACGATGGTGGTGTCCTTACCGGAATCTTTGGAACCGCAGCCGGCTAAAAGTCCGGCCGCAAAAGCGACTGCCAGGAATGTATAAATGTTTTTTCTCATGATGATCTTTCTCCTTTTGATGTTTTCATTTATATCAAAACCGTTCCGCCCTCCGCCTGCGCGCTTTGGTTTTGGCCGGTCAGGATCTGATCCATACGTTTAAAGAGCTTTCTTCCGTAAGCCTAACGGGCCCTCCGGTCCACCTTTTTCACCAGGGTCATGCCCAGGGACTGGATCGCCTGTACCAGGATCACTAAGAAGAGAATGGCGATCCACATGATGCCGTCCTCAAACCGGTAGTAGCCATAGTTGATGGCAACGGCTCCCAGGCCTCCGGCCCCGCAGAAGCCGGCCATGGCCGAGTATCCCAGAATGGTGGTCACTGCAATGGCCCCGTTGGTGATCAGAGACGGCTTCGCCTCCGGAAGGAGCACCTTTACGATGATCTGCCAGGTGGAAGCGCCCATGGATTTGGCCGCTTCGATGACCCCGGGATCCACTTCGTTTAAGGATGCTTCCACGATCCTGGCCACATAGGGGGCCGACGCCAGAGTCAGAGGCACGATAATGGCCTTGGTTCCCACGCTGGTGCCCACCAGCTTTCTGGTGAAGTTCTGGATGGCGATCACCAGGATCAGGAACGGAACAGAACGGATCAGGTTGATGACCACGCCCAGGGCCTCCTGGGCCCTGGGGTTGGGACGGATCCCGTTCTTTGCCCAGACAACAAGCAGGATTCCCAGGGGGATCCCGATCACATAGGCCAGAGCCGACGATGCAAACGTCATGATCAGGGTATTTCCCAGTTCTTCTAAAAACAGAAATGCCAGATTAGAGTTCATTTTTTCCAACCTCCTCATAAGGTACTTTCGCCCGGTCCAGATACTGGAGGACCCTTTCGATGTCCGGCTCATGATCCGGCAGCTCAATGATCATCTGTCCTGCGGCCTTTCCCTTTATATCCCTGGTGGCTGCGTACATGATGTTCACCGGCACCTTGCATGCCAGTACCACGTTGGAGATCACCGGCTCACTGGACGCCAGGCCGTCAAAGATAATACGGAACAGCCGTCCCGTTCCAAATTCTACTTTTTCCGCTGCGTCGCCCAGGATCAGCTGGCGGCCGATTTTGGACTTGGGCTCTGCGAACACCCGGGACACCTCGCCGATCTCTGCAATGTGGCTCTTGTCGATGATGGCCACCCGGTCGCAGACAGCTTCGATCACGGCCATCTCATGGGTGATGATGACGACTGTAATGCCCATGGACTGGTTGATCTCCTTCAAAAGCTGAAGGATCGCTTTGGTGGTATTGGGATCCAGGGCGCTGGTGGCCTCGTCACAGAGGAGTACCTTTGGATTGGTGGCAATGGCCCTGGCAATGGCTACCCTCTGCTTCTGGCCTCCGGAAAGCTGTGCCGGATATGCGTTTTCCCGGTCCTCCAGTCCCACCAGCTTTAAAAGTTCCCGGGCCCTGGCCTTTGCCTCCTCCTTGGGCGTCCCTGCGATCTCCATGGGGAAACAGATATTTCCCAGGACTGTCCTCTGGGCCAGCAGATTGAACTGCTGGAAGATCATTCCCATGGACTGGCGGACCTTTCTTAACTCAGCATCCTGCATTTCCGACAGGGGCTTTCCATCATAATAGACCTCTCCCTCGGTGGGGACTTCCAGATAATTCATACACCGCACCAGGGTGCTTTTTCCTGCCCCCGAAAGGCCGATGATCCCGAAGATCTCCCCAGGCATGATCTCCAGACTGATGTCCTCCAGCGCCCGGACCGTTCCCTGGCTCCCTGTAAACGCTTTTCCAAGACCATCCATACGGATGATCGGAGTCTTATTTTCCATGTTTTTCTCCTTTTCTCCGGCGGACCGGCCGCTTTTTTTCGCCGCCCGCGCAAACAAAAAACCGCAGCCCCTCAGGAACTGCGGTTTACCCTCTTTGTTGATCACAGGATATCTGACTACTCACAATCCATACAGGAATGATTCTGGTCTGCAATTTTTTCCACGCAAAAAATCATGCCGCACATGGCCATGCCGCACATCAGACCCATCATATTCATCTGTACTGATACGATCGCCGTTTTCTTGTTCATCCTGTTTCCTCCCGGGCGTTTGTACCGCCCCGGCTTTCTCTGGTAACTTTTCGTTACTCTGGATTTTACACCACATTTTCTGAATCGTCAATACTTTTTTACAAATTAACGTAATAGTTCAGCCATGCGGAGAACCAGATGGGAAAAAGCGTTGAAAACTTGTTTTCATAAGCGTTTTCCTGTCTGGTTCTCCGCATGGCTGAACTGTCACAAATTAACGCCGATAAACGTCTGCCCCAATGCGGTGTCCGGATCCAGTCCCCCTTCCGCCCCTATGACATAAAAAATCCGGCGGTACAAGGTCTCCCCGTATACCTCCGGATCTTTCTTATCGTTCTGTGCTCTTATTTTGCATAATCCGTTACTCTGGATTCCCGGATCACATTGACCTTGATCTGTCCCGGATATTCCAGCTCGGACTCCACCTTCTTAGAAATTTCTCTGGCCATCAGAACCATATCGTCATCGCTGACCTGTTCCGGTACGACCATGATACGTACCTCGCGTCCTGCCTGGATCGCAAAGGACTTATCCACTCCCTTGAAGGAATTGGTGATATCCTCCAGCTGCTTTAAGCGGTTGGTGTATGTTTCCAGCGTTTCTCTTCTGGCACCGGGTCTTGCGGCAGAGATCGTATCTGCTGCCTGGACGATACAGGAGATCAGGCTGGTGGGTTCCACATCGCCATGATGGGATTCCACTGCGTTGATGACCGTAGCCGACTCCTTATATTTCTTACAGAGCTCGGATCCCAGCTGTACATGGGAGCCCTCCATCTCATGATCGACAGATTTTCCAATGTCGTGTAATAAACCGGCACGCTTTGCCAGTCTCACATCCACGCCGATCTCAGAAGCCAGCAGACCGGAAAGCTGGGCAACCTCGATGGAATGCTTCAATGCATTCTGCCCATAGCTGGTCCTGAACTTCATCTTTCCAAGGAGCTTCACCAGCTCCGGATGGATTCCATGGATCCCCACCTCCAGGGCGGCTGCCTCTCCTTCTTCGCGCATCATGTTCTCGACTTCCTTCTGCGCTTTCTCCACCATTTCCTCGATCCTGGCCGGATGGATACGTCCATCCACGATCAGACGCTCCAGGGCGATCCTGGCAACTTCTCTGCGGACCGGATCAAAGCCGGACAGTACGACGGCCTCCGGAGTATCGTCGATGATCAGCTCAACGCCGGTCATGGTCTCCAGAGTACGGATATTCCGTCCCTCTCTTCCGATGATGCGTCCCTTCATCTCATCACTGGGGAGCTGTACCACAGAAACTGTGGTCTCTGCCACATGGTCAGCCGCACATCTCTGGATGGCTGTGACCACATACTCCCTGGCCTTTTTGTCTGCTTCTTCCTTTGCCCTGGCTTCCAGCTCCTTGATGAGCTTGGCAGTGTCGTGCTTCACATCCGCTTCCACAGACTTCAGAAGATACTCTTTTGCCTGATCAGAAGTAAGACCGGAGATCTTTTCCAGCTCCTCCTGCTCTTTCGCAAACAGTTCCTCCACTTCGGCAGTGCGTTTCTTTAAAGAGTCCTCTCTGGACACCAGGCTGGACTCTTTCCGTTCCATTGCCTCTGCTTTTTTATCCAGATTTTCCTCTTTGCTGAGTACGCGGCGCTCATAGCGCTGAATCTCTGCCCTTCGTTCCCTGGTTTCCTTCTCCAGCTCATTTTTTGCCTTCAAATTCTCTTCCTTGGCTTCCAGGAGAGCTTCTTTTTTCTTCGTCTCTGCGACCTTCAATGCTTCATCTATTATTTCTCTGGACTTTTCCTCTGCGCTTCCGATCTTGCTCTCATAGCTTTTCTTCCGGTAAGCCACAGCTGCAAGCCAGGTAATAGGAGCCACAATAACCGCTGCGATCAACGCGCTTATTATTGGTGACACAGGAGCACCTCCTTTATTTAGTTTTCATTGTACAACACTTCAATTTTAAACTGTTTTATACATTATGTCAAGTATATTGCTTTCAATCTCTGTTTTTCCGTGCATAATTAATCATAGCCCTCTGGATGGCCTCATAAGCGAAGCCCTTTCGGGCCAGATAGGCGGAGATTTTCTGTTTTTCCTCCCTTTCGGCTTCCTCTCCCCGGTAGCCCTTCTTTTCCAGGAGCCTTAGGATCTGCTCCTCCTCGTCCACAGGATTTTCCTCAAAGGCCGCATTTAACGTCTCCTCATCGATCCCCTTCTGACGCAGCTCAAAGACCATCTGCTTCCTGCTTTTCTTCCTCTGGTTCCGCTCTATATAACGGGCTGCATATTCTCCATCGTCCAGATACCGGTGCGCCTTCACAAAACGGATGGCAGAATCAACAGAAGCCGGCAGAAATCCCTGTTCTGCCAGCTTCTTACGCAGTTCCCACTCGGTCTTACTGGAAAACTGGAGATAGTAGACGGCCTTGTTCCTGGCCTCTTTTTCATCCCCGGCATTCCCAGACTGTAAGGACGGTTCCTCCAACCCGGATACGCCTTCCAGCTTCCATTCCTTCATTATCTCTCCGCCTCTTCCTTTTCCATTCCAGCGGTCATATTTCCAGCATCTGCCGGCGCGACGCTCTCTCCGGCCGCCTCACCAGACGGTTCTCCGGCCGCCACATGCTGGGCCTCCAGGCCGTGGAGCTCTCTCACCTGGTTTTCGATCTCCTCGCAGATCAGCGGATTCTGGGCCAGGTACTGCTTGGCATTCTCCCGGCCCTGACCGATCTTTGCGCCCTTATAGGCGTACCAGGAGCCGCTCTTTTCCACGATATTGGCATCTGCCGCCAGATCCAGCACATCGCCTTCTCTGGAGATCCCTTTGCCGAACATAATATCAAATTCAGCCTCCTTAAACGGCGGTGCGATCTTATTCTTTACTACCTTTACCCGCACATGGTTTCCGATCACCTCACCGCTCTGCTTTAAGGACTCGGTCCTTCTCACATCCAGACGGACGGAGGAGTAGAACTTCAGCGCACGGCCGCCGGTGGTGGTTTCCGGATTTCCGAACATCACGCCTACCTTTTCACGGAGCTGGTTGATAAAGATCACGATACAGTTGGTCCGGCTGATCACTGCTGTCAGCTTTCTGAGGGCCTGGGACATGAGCCGGGCCTGAAGGCCCACATGGGAATCTCCCATATCGCCGTCGATCTCCGCCTTGGGCACCAGGGCTGCCACTGAGTCCACGATCACGATATCCACCGCTCCGGAACGCACCATCGTCTCTGTGATCTCCAGGGCCTGCTCTCCATTATCCGGCTGGGAAATATACAGGTTATCGATATCCACGCCGATGTTCTTCGCGTAAACGGGATCCAGGGCATGCTCCGCATCGATAAAGCCGGCGATCCCTCCCCGCTTCTGTACCTCCGCCACCATATGAAGGGCAACGGTGGTCTTACCGCTGGACTCCGGGCCGTAGACCTCGATCACACGTCCCTTGGGAACGCCTCCCAGTCCCAGGGCAATATCCAGGCTTAAGGAACCGGTGGGCACCGTCTCGATATTCATATTTGCGCCGGAGTCTCCCAGCTTCATCACAGATCCCTTTCCATAGGCCTTCTCGATCTGGGTCAGGGCCGCGTCCAGGGCTTTCAATTTATCTTCTTTATTCATATTCATCCTCCAAATGCGAACAAATGTTCTGTTATATTCCAATCATAATATACTTCCAGGAAAAAGTCAACGATTTCTTCGGGAAACTTTGGCGGAACCGCCGGAAAACATAAGGCCGGGTGAGTGAGAAAGCCGGGACCTTTCAGATCTCTGGTCTGGCTTTATCATACCCGGCTTTTCCACCGCCGTCAATGGGCAAAAGCCACAAAAAACAGGAGGCTGGTTTTACACTCCAGGCCTTTTCCCGGAAGGATACAACCAGAAAAGGGGAGGCCCGGAAGGCATCCCCAAAATCCATCGTCTGTTTATTTTAAGCATTCTCTGCCCGTTCTTCCATCTGCTGCTTCAGGGCATCCGAAAATTCCACCCGGATCTCCGTCCCCTTCCCAGCCTGGCTCTCCAGGGAGATGGATGCGCCGTGCTGGGCCACGATATGCTTTACAATGGCAAGACCCAGTCCCGTTCCTCCAGTGGCCTTGGAACGGCTCTTATCCACCCGGTAGAACCGTTCAAACACCCGGTCCTGGTGCTCCGTGGGGATCCCGATCCCCGTGTCCTTAATGGAAAGGAACACATGGCCGTCTTTTTCATCCACCGTGACCGTCACAGAGCCGCCCCGGTTATTATACCGGATGGCATTGTCGCACAGATTATATAGGAGCTCCTCCATGAGCTGACGATCCGCATACACCGTACATGGCTTTCCGCAGAGCTTCATGGTCACGTTCTGCTTTCTGGCGTTCATCTTCAGCATATCCACACATTCAGCCGCCAGCTTATACAGATCAATATCCGCATACTCGCTGTGATTCTTCCCTCCGTCCAGCTGGGAAAGCTGGATGATATCGTTGATCAGGGATAAAAGCCGCACGGAATTTTTATGGATCTCCCCGGCAAACCGCTTGGAATTCTCCGCATCCGCCATGCCGTGCTCGATCAGCTCCGCGTACCCGGAAATGGCAGTCAGCGGCGTCTTCAGCTCGTGGGACACGTTGGCTGTGAACTCCTGGCGCATCTGGGCGCTTTTTATGATGTCGTCGTGCTGCTGCCGGATGGTGGCCACAAAGGGCTCCAGCTCCCTGTATACCACCTCCTGGCCAGGATCGGAAATATTCCTGGCCATTTCTTCAATGGGCCCCACCAGGGTCTTTGTAAAATAATTGGACAGAAATATACTGAGGACAAACAGCACCAGGGACACCTCCAGCACCGTGGGCAGCATATTCTGGAATACCGCAAAAAAGCTGTCTGCCTCCCTGGAGATCCTTAAGACATTTCCGTTTTCCATACGGACGGCATAATAAAACAGGTTCTTGTCCATGGTCTCTGAGCGCCGGCTGCCGCTTCCCTCCCCTGCTTCCAGAGCCGTCCGGATCTCAGGCCGGTCCTCATGGTTTTCCATGGCCGCCGCATCGGCGCTGCTGTCAAACAGGACGTCTCCTCCGGGGCTCACCACTGTGATCCGCAGGTCCTCGCTGCTGATGGAGCCGTTTTTCTCTGCCATCCTGGAAATATCGTCAAAAACGCCCATGTTCTTCATGACCCGTGCATCGGTCTCCAGATCCCGGATGATCTGGGACCGGAACAGCCCGTAAAACACAAACATGGCAAAGGTCAGCGTCAGGAGGATGGCTAACCCTGACGTAACCAGAAGCTCAATATGGATTCTCCGTTTCATCTCATCCCGCCTATTCGATCATATAGCCTACGTTCCGCACAGTCCGGATCATGGTCCCGGCATCCCCCAGCTTCTGCCTGAGGGTCCGGATATGCATGTCCAGGGTCCTGGATTCTCCCTCGAAGTCAATGCCCCAGACACGCTCCAGGATGATCTCCCGGGTCACCACGATTCCGGCATTGTGGAGCAGCAGCTTTAAGAGCTCATACTCCTTGAACGTCAGGCTGCAAGGCTGGTCCTTTACATATACCATATGCTTTTCGTCGTCCAGGAACACATCTCCCAGGCTTAAGAACTTCTCCTCCTCCATGGTCCTGCGGAGCACCGCCTTGACCCTGGCGATCAGCTCCATAACGCCGAAGGGCTTTGTCAGGTAATCATCGGCGCCCACATCCAGGCCCTTGACCTTGTCGATCTCTGTGGTCTTGGCCGTGACCATGATCACCGGGAGCTTCTTGGTCTCGGGCCGTCTCCGGAGCTTTCCGACGATCTCAAGGCCATCCTCGTCCGGCAGCATGATATCCAGAAGGACCAGATCTGGCTGCCGCTCATCCAGCTTCTTATAAAAATCGCGGGCACATTCAAAGCCGTCCACCTGGTAGCCGCTGTTTTTTAAGGCAAACATCTCGATCTCCAGAATATTCTTATCATCTTCCACTGCATAGATCAGCGCCATATCCGCTCTCCTCCTGTCCTTTCCGGATAAAGATCCGCCGCCTGGCAGAAACTGCATAGGCGGCTTTCTCTTTTACGCCGGAAGCGTATATTTCTTTCTGTAACTTTCCACCATTCCCTGGAACCGGGGATCGTCGTCCCGCTTTAAGTTTTCCAGATAACCGTGGGCATCGAAGCCATCCCGGTCGATCTCAATGACACTGATGGCGATATTGGAGCAGTGGTCGGACACACGCTCTAAGTTGGTGGAGATATCCGACAGAACGAAGCCCTGCTCGATGGTACATTTTCCCTTCTGGAGACGCTTGATGTGGTTGGCCTTCACACAGGTGTTCAGATCGTCGATGACCTCCTCAAGCGGCTCCACCAGGGAAGCCTTCTTTACATCGTTGTTCTCGAAGGCCGTAACAGAAAGATCCAGGATCTCTGTAACGGCATTTAAAAATACCTTTAATTCCTCCTCTGCCTTTTTGGAGAATTCCATATTTTTATCGTGCATCTCCTTGGCCGCTGTCATTAAGTTCATGGCATGGTCGGAGATTCTCTCAAAGTCTCCGATGCAGTGAAGGAGCAGGGAGACCGTATGGCTGTCGTTCTTGGAAAGCTGCTGGCTTCCCACCTTTACCATATAGGTCCCCAGATGGTCCTCGTACTTATCCACCAGGTCCTCGATGGCAGCCACCTGGTCGGCCTTTTCCTGGTCATAGGAATCCAGGAGCTCCATGGCCTTTAAAAAGCCCTCCCTGGCAGTCTGGGCCATATGGGTGGTCACAAGACGGCACTGCTCTACGGCATAGCCGGGAGTCTCCAGGAAACGGGGATCCAGAAGGCGGAACTCCTCTTCCCCGGCGGCGATGCCTGCCGCCAGCTCCTTTTCCTGCTCGTCCGGGATCGTTAAGGTCGCTAACTTCACAAGCACCTTGGAAAATGGCAGAAGCAGGATCGTGGATGCCACGTTAAAGGCGCTGTGGACCACAGCGATGCCCATGGCACTAGCCGCTCCGTCCAGGAAATCAAAGTGTATAAAGCCGTTGACCGTGTAGAATACGATCATAAACACAGCCGTTCCGATGATGTTGAAATACAGGTGTACCAGTGCAGCCCGTCTTGCGTTCTTGCTGGCTCCGATACCAGAGATCATGGCAGTCACACAGGTACCGATATTCTGTCCCATGATGATGGGAATGGCGCTTCCAAAGCTTACGGCTCCAGTGGCGCAGAGGGCCTGCAGGATACCGACGGATGCAGAAGAACTCTGGATGATGGCAGTAAGGACCGCTCCTGCGATCATTCCCAGGATCGGGTTGGAGAACATTGTCAGGAGCCCGGTGAATTCCGGCACATCCGCCAGGGGCTTCACCGCGTCGCTCATGGTCTCCATACCAAACATCAGAATGGCAAAGCCGATCATAATGGTTCCCAGGTTCTTTTTCTTCTCATTTTTCGTGAACATGATGAAGATCATGCCGATCAGTGCCAGAACCGGGGAGAAGGACGACGGCTTTAACAGCTGTACAAAAAAGTTCCCGCTTTCGATTCCCGTAAGGCTTAAGAGCCAGGACGTCACGGTAGTACCGATGTTGGCTCCCATGATGATGCCCACAGCCTGGGTCAGCTTCATAATTCCAGAGTTTACAAAGCCGACGACCATAACAGTAGTGGCTGAAGACGACTGGATCACAGCCGTAACGCCGGCGCCCAGAAGTACTGCCTTAATGGGGTTGGATGTGAGCTTTTCCAGGATCCGCTCCAGGCGGCCGCCGGACAGCTTTTCAAGTCCCTGGCCCATGGTATCCATTCCGTACAGGAACAGCGCCAGACCTCCGATCATTGATAAAAGTCCAAAAAAATCCATACCTTCCTCCGTAAAATACACATAGTCATGCGATTATTTTCTACATATCATGGACAGGATATCATCAGTATGTAAAATATCCGCCGCGCCTATGTAAAATCCATGTAAATTTTCGCATGTTTCCCGCTTATTTGCAACCCCTTTTCCACTTTTCCCGGAAACGCACGGCTTTTTTGTGGTTTTCCACAAAAAACACAGCAGAATACCCAAAAGAAACGGGGACTGCCGAAGCAGCCCCCGCCCATATTTTATGGAACGCCGCAGAAAAAGCCGCCTGGGACTCCATTTCCTTTGCAGCGTCCGGATGTTCTATCTCAAAAGCCGTTCCACGTCCAGGAGCCCCCAGCCCTGCTGGTTTTTTGGAAGGCCCATGTCCCGGCATGTTTCCATCAGCCTCAGCTTTACGTCCCGGTTGGTCATGTCCGGGTATTTTTCCAGAAGAAGGGCAATGGCCCCGGAAACGATGGGGGTGCTCATGGAGGTCCCGCTTTTTATGGTGTACTTATCCCTCAGACTGGCGCAGCTGGCTACGCTGCAGCCCGGAGCCACCAGGTCCGGCTTGCAGACCGCCGCCATGGTGGGACCGCGGCCGGAATAATCCACCATCCGGTTCTTTCCCACCAGCACCTCCATGTGGTCGTCGGAGCAGCCCACAGTGATCACCTTCCGGCTGATCCCAGGCGTGGTGACGCTTAAGGGAGCCGGGCCGTTATTCCCGGCGGCCACCACCACCACAAGCCCGGCATCCCAGGCCCGGTTGACGCCTTTTACCAGAGCCGAATCCTCGCTCATCCCCCTCTTTCCATAGGAACCCACGGAAATATTCACGATCCGGATCCCCAGCCGGTCCTTCCGGTCCAGGATCCAGCCGATCCCGGCCAGAACGTCGGCGGCAGAGCCGTTCCCCTTCCGGTCCAGGACCTTGACAGCCGCCAGGGTACAGCCTGGGGCCATGCCCTGATACCTTCCGTCGGAAACGGCCCCGCTGCCCCCGATGATCCCGCAGATATGGGTCCCATGGCCGCAGTCGTCATAGGGACCGGGCCGGTGGTTCACCACATCTGCAAAGCCCGAGATCCGGTCCTCAAAATCCCTGTGGGGATATGCCCCTGTATCCAGCACCGCCACGCAGACGCCCCTCCCCGTAAGCCCCAGGGTATAGGCGTCCCGGCAGCGGATCTGTTCCTTTACACGATTCACATATGATTTCCTCGGAGTCCTTTTATAAATAGGATATTCCAGGGAAAGCGTTTTGCCCATCCGGCGTTTTTTCCAGATATTTCAAATCTTAAGAAAATCTTCATAATTCATTCAAAGAATATACAATCATTTTCCAACATAACGTGCTATACTTTAACCATAAGAAATGCACGATACAAATTTTAAATCCTTTATCCTAAAAACCTTTTTGAAATCGAAATCCTAAATGACAAATCCCCGCTGCGATACAAGCGGGGTTTTCTCATGTCTAAGCCCCGGCAGCCGAAAACGGCAGCCGGGGCTCTCTTTTGTCTCTATCCTCTTAAACTACTCCACATCCTTTAATAACCCGCAGAAATCAAAGGTTGCAAAGTAATCCTTTGGTGTCTCCGCGCGGCGGATCATGCGGACGCTTCCGTCCTCCTGTAAAAGAAGCTCTGCGCTCCTAAGCTTTCCATTATAATTATACCCCATGGAAAAGCCGTGGGCTCCGGTGTCGTGGATGAACAGGAGATCTCCCATCTGGATCTCTGGCAGCATCCGGTCCACCGCAAACTTATCGTTGTTCTCGCAGAGGGAGCCGGTCACATCATACTTATGGTCGCAGGGGGCGTTCTCCTTTCCCATGACCGTAATATGGTGGTAAGCGCCGTACATGGCCGGGCGCATCAGGTTCACCGCACAGGCGTCCACGCCGATATATTCCTTATAGGTATGCTTTTCGTGGATGGCCCGGGTCACTAAGGCTCCGTAGGGCCCCAGCATAAAGCGGCCCAGCTCTGTGAAAATAGCCACGTCTCCCATGCCGGCCGGGACCAGAACCTCCTCGTAAACCTTTCTCACCCCGTCTCCGATGACGCGGATATCGTTGGGCTCCTGGTCCGGGCGGTATGGAATGCCAATGCCGCCGGAAAGATTGATAAAGGCAATGTGGACGCCTGCGGCGTTTTTCACACGGACTGCCAGTTCAAACAGGATCTTAGCCAGAAGCGGATAATATTCGTTGGTAACGGTATTGCTGGCCAGGAACGCATGGATCCCGAAGTGCTTTACTCCCTTATCCTTTAAGATCCGGAAGGCCTCCGTCAGCTGCTCCTCTGTCATTCCATACTTGGAATCTCCCGGATTGTCCATGATATCGTTGGAGATCCGGAACAGGCCGCCGGGATTAAACCGGCAGCTCATGGTCTCCGGAAACGTATCCAGGACCTTTTCCACACAGGCGATATGGGTAAAATCGTCCAGATTGATGATGGCCCCCAGCTCATCCGCCATTTTAAATTCCTCCGGCGGCGTATCATTGGAGGAAAACATGATGTCGTGGCCCGTAAAGCCACAGGCCTTCGACAGCATCAGCTCTGTCTCGGAAGAGCAGTCGGTGCCGCAGCCCATGTCCTGAAGGATCTTTAAAATAAACGGGTTCGGTGTGGCCTTTACGGCAAAATATTCTTTAAAGCCCGGATTCCAGGAAAATGCCTCCTTAAGAGCCCTGGCGTTTTCCCGGATCCCCTTTTCATCGTAAAGATGAAAGGGCGTGGGATATTCTTTTGCGATCTCTTCCAGCTTTTCCCTGGTCGCAAATGGTTTCTTTTCCATATCAATATACTCCTTTGTTTATGGCAGACCGCCCCCTCTGGATCAGTCTACGGTTACGACCCGCATGATATTGGTGGATGTGGCCGGTTCATGTCTGCGGGAATGGCTCACGACTCCGGCAGTTACCACCGCCAGGTCACCCTCCTTCACAAGTCTCTCTGCCTTTAAGGCGTCGATGGAATTCATGATCAGGGTATCCGTGGACTCTGCTCTCTTTGCCTGGAACGGATGTACGCCCCAATAAAGCTGCATTCTGCGGACTGTATCAATGCTGGGGGACATGCCCGCCACCATCGTTGCCGGATGCCACTTGGAAAGCATCCGGGCCGTGTAGCCGCTGATGCTGGGAGCAATGATGACCTTCGCCCCCAGAGCCCGGGCCGTGGATACGGAGGAATAGCAGACCGCATTGGAAATGCTGTGGCTGTTGTCGTCAGATACCCGTCTTCTTTTATAGAAGGAATCGTCCAGGTGGGACTCGGTCTCCTCTACGATGTGGACCATCATCTTCAAAGCCTCCACCGGATATTTTCCGTTGGCGGTCTCACCGGAAAGCATTACCACATCGGTGCCGTCGTAGACTGCGTTGGCCACGTCTGTCACCTCCGCACGGGTTGGACGGGGATTCCGGATCATGGAATCCAGCATCTGGGTGGCTGTGATGACCACCTTGCATGCCTCACTGCACTTTTCGATCATCATTTTCTGGAGATGGGGCAGCTTCTCCGGCGGGATCTCCACGCCCAGGTCGCCCCGGGCCACCATGATGCCGTCGCTCTCTTCAATGATATCATCCAGATTTTCCAGCCCTTCCTCATTTTCGATCTTGGCGATGATGCCCATGGAGGAGCCGCCCTCGGCCAGGATCTCCCGGATCTCCCGGATGGCGTCCGCCGAGCGGATAAAGGAGGCGGCAATATAATCAAAGCCCATCTCCATCCCAAAACGGATATCGTCCTTGTCTTTTTCTGTCAGGGCCGGAAGCTTGATCTTTACGCCTGGCACGTTGACGCCCTTTCTCTCGCCCAGCTCGCCGCCATTTACCACCAGACAGACGATCCTGGGACCCTGGACCTCCCTCACATGCAGCTCGATCAGGCCGTCGTCAATGAGGATCCGGTCTCCCGCCTTCACATCTCCGTTCAGGCCGTCGTAATTGATATGGACCATGGTCTCATCCCCCACGACCTCTTCTGTGGTAAGGGTAAATTCCTGGCCTTCCTTTAAGGTGATCTTATTTCCGTCCTTCAAAATGCCAGTACGGATCTCCGGGCCCTTGGTGTCCAGCAGCGCCGCCACCGGGATCCCTGTTTCCTCCGCCACCTGACGGAGCTGGAGATATCTTTTTTTGTGCTCCTCATGGTTTCCGTGGGAAAAATTGAACCGTGCCACGTCCATTCCATTTAACACCAACTGTTTCATGACCTCCCGGTCATCGCTGTTCGGTCCCATGGTACAAATGATCTTTGTTTTTTTCATTCTGGCGCTTTGCCTCCTATGATGTCTTCTGCCGCGGATCCATTCCGCCCTTTGTCACATGCTTATGGGTGTAGAGATGGTCCTGGCAGTATTCGTAATCCCCCTCACATTTTGAGCAGAAGCGGAATACCAGCTCGGGATCGTCCAGATCCGTGC
The DNA here is from genome assembly GCF_037242085.1 of Alitiscatomonas sp. Lineage (NCBI taxonomy): Bacteria > Bacillati > Bacillota > Clostridia > Lachnospirales > Lachnospiraceae > Alitiscatomonas > Alitiscatomonas sp. The sequence goes on from NZ_JAXXBR010000071.1 coordinate 66,088, forward strand.
GGCCGCAGACGGCACAGCGGTGACGGCCATTCTGCTTCGCTTCCCTGACCGTCTGGGTGACCTGGGATCTGAACTGCTGTTTTCTCTTTATTTCCTTCGGGTTGTATCTCCCGCTTCTGGACATGACAAAATACAGGATAAAATTCAATAAGGACATGACGATGGCGATCCGGGATGCCATTCCGCCAAAGATCATTCCGTAAAGGAAGTAAGCCCCGTCAAACAGAGCCAGCCATTTGGCCTTAATGGGGATCACAAAAAACAGTAAGAACTGGGCGTCCGGGAACGTGGCCGCATAGGCAAAGAATAAGGAAAAATTCAGATATTCTGCCGTCAGCGGGTAGATCCTGCCGGTGAGCGCATAAATAAGGATGGGCGCCAGCACATGGCCGATGATCCCCATAAAAAAGTATACGTTGAACCGGAAGGAGCCCCACACGGCCTCCAGGGTCCGGCCCAGGTTATAATAACAGTAAATGACCAGCACGTTTAAAAACAGGTCGCCCGACAGGGGCCACATAAGGAAGGTCACGATCCGCCAGATCTGGCCGTGGAGGATCGCCCTGGCGTCCAGCATCAGATACTCAAAGTAAAGCTCCGGGGCCCGCCAGCAGACCAGCGCTCCCACGGCGTAGAGGATCACCACATAATTCATCAGATTGGGGACCGCATACCGCCCCAGCTTCCGTTCCATCTTGTTCAGCCATTGATTCATTCTAAATTTCCTTTCCCACCCAATAGATCCTTTTCTTATTTTGATTGCTATTATAATTCGCCCCCCTTCCTTTTGTCAAATCCTTTAGGCGCGGCCTCCTGTTCTTTCCATCCTTAACGGTTTTTTAGCGTTTTTTGTCAACATATTGGGAATTGTGTCTATTGTTTTCCCCGCTGAAATTATGATATACTGTAACTATCCAGCGCCCTCGCGCGGCAGGTCCGTTTTACCATTTTTTCCGGTATTCCGGCTCCTGCGGGCGGCTCTGGCGCAGTCCGGAGGGGCTTCCGGACGTTCTTTCTATAATAAAATAAACATAAGATATTTTACGGCAGAGGGGAGCGATCCTCTCTGCTGTCAGATTAAGGAGGATAGGGGATTTCCCCGCTCACATGAATCAAACATTCCGTCTTGGGATCGATATCGGTTCCACCACCGTAAAGACTGCTGTCATTGACAATGACAATCAGATACTTTTTGCAGATTATGAGCGCCATTACGCCAATATCCAGGAGACCCTGGCCGCGCTCTTAAAAAAGGCCCGCGAAAGGCTGGGAGAGCTCCAGGTCAGCGCCAGCATCACCGGCTCCGGCGGACTGGCCCTTTCCGGTCATCTGAATATTCCTTTTACCCAGGAGGTCGTGGCTGTTGCCACGGCCTTACAGGATTATGCGCCCGATACCGACGTGGCCATTGAGCTGGGCGGGGAAGACGCAAAGATCATCTACTTCTCCGGCGGCATCGACCAGAGGATGAACGGCATCTGTGCCGGAGGGACCGGCTCCTTCATCGATCAGATGGCCTCCCTTTTACAGACCGACGCCGCAGGCCTCAACGAATACGCCAAAAATTACAAGGCCATCTATCCCATTGCGGCCCGGTGCGGTGTATTTGCAAAATCCGATATCCAGCCTCTGATCAACGAGGGGGCCACCCGGGAGGACCTGGCGGCCTCCATCTTCCAGGCCGTGGTAAACCAGACCATCAGCGGCCTGGCCTGCGGAAAACCCATCCGCGGCAACGTGGCCTTCCTGGGCGGCCCGCTCCACTTCCTTTCCGAGCTCCGGGAGGCCTTTATCCGGACTCTGAATTTAAAGGGCGACGCCATCATCGCCCCGGACCACTCCCACCTGTTCGCAGCCGTAGGAGCGGCCATGAATGCCCTGGAAACCATGGCTCTTTCCCTGGATCAGCTCATCTCCGACCTTTCCGGCGGGATCAAAATGGACTTCGAGGTAAAGCGGATGGACCCCTTATTTAAGGATGAGGCCGACTACCAGGAATTCCTGGACCGCCATAACCAGTATAAGGTAAAACGCGGAGACCTGGCCTCCTATTCCGGCAGATGCTACCTGGGCATCGATGCCGGCTCCACCACCACCAAAGTAGCTCTGGTGGGCGAGGACGGTTCTCTGCTTTACCATTTTTACAGCAGCAACAACGGAAGCCCCCTGGCCACAGCCATCGCTTCCATAAAAGAGATCAAAGCCCTGCTGCCGGAAACGGCAAAGATCGCCTATTCCTGCTCCACCGGCTACGGAGAGGCCCTTTTAAAGGCGGCCTTTCTCCTGGACGAGGGCGAGGTGGAGACCATCTCCCATTACTATGCCGCAGCCTTCTTCGATCCGGAGGTGGACTGTATCCTGGACATCGGCGGCCAGGACATGAAATGCATCCGCATCAAAGACGGAACCGTGGACAGCGTCCAGCTCAACGAAGCCTGTTCCTCCGGCTGCGGCTCCTTCATCGAGACCTTTGCCAGATCCTTAAATTACAGCGTGGTGGATTTCGCAAAGGAGGCGCTGTTTGCCCAGAATCCCATTGATCTTGGAACCCGGTGCACGGTCTTTATGAATTCCAACGTAAAGCAGGCCCAGAAGGAGGGCGCGTCTGTGGCCGATATCTCCGCAGGCCTGGCCTACTCGGTGATCCGCAACGCCTTATTTAAGGTCATCAAGATCACCACCGCCTCAGACCTGGGAAAAAATGTGGTGGTACAGGGCGGTACCTTCTACAACGATGCCGTACTGCGGAGCTTTGAAAAGATCTCCGGCGGCAACGCCATCCGGCCGGATATTGCCGGGATCATGGGCGCCTTCGGCGCTGCGCTGATCGCCAGGGAACGGTATAACCTCCACCCAAAGGAGACCTCCATGCTTTCTCTGGACCGGATCATCGGCCTTACCTACACCACCACCATGAGCCGGTGCCGCGGCTGCGTCAACCACTGTGTCCTGACCATCAACCGCTTTGAGGGAGGAAGACAGTATATCTCCGGCAACCGCTGCGAGCGGGGCCTGGGTGTTGAAAAAGCCAAACGGGATATCCCGAATCTTTATACCTATAAATATCACCGGATCTTCGATTACGAGCCTCTGGCAGCCCACAAGGCCTTCCGCGGCCCTGTGGGGATCCCGCGGGTGCTGAACATGTACGAGGACTTCCCCTTCTGGGCTGTGTTCTTTAAGGAACTGGGCTTCCAGGTGATCCTGTCCCCCCAGTCCAGCCGCCAGATCTATGAGCTGGGGATCGAGACCATTCCCAGCGAGTCCGAATGCTATCCGGCGAAGCTGTCCCATGGCCACGTGGAATGGCTCATAAAAAAGGGCGTCCCCTTTATTTTCTATCCCTGCATCCCTTATGAAAGGAATGAGGTGGCCGGGGCCGGGAACCACTACAACTGCCCCATCGTCACCTCCTACGCGGAAAATATCAAAAACAATATGGAGGGCCTGGAGGAAAACCACATCCGGTTCATGAACCCCTTTATGGCCTTCACAGACGAAAAGACCCTTACAAAGCAGCTGGTACAGGAATTTAAGCATGAATTCCAGATCCCCGAGCATGAGGTCCGGTCTGCGGCCCATAAGGCCTGGGAAGAGCTTTCCAGGGCCCGCGCTGATGTGGAGAAAAAGGGTGAGGAGGTGCTTTCCTATTTAGAGGAGACCGGAAAGCACGGCATCGTTCTGGCCGGACGGCCCTACCACATCGATCCGGAGATCAACCACGGGATCGCAGATCTGATCACCTCATACGGATTTCCGGTGCTGACCGAGGATTCCATTTCCCATCTGGCAGAGGTGGAGCGGCCGCTGATCGTCACCGACCAGTGGATGTACCATTCCAGGCTTTATGCCGCAGCCTCCTTTGTAAAGACCCGGGATAACCTGGATCTGATCCAGCTGAACTCCTTTGGCTGCGGCCTGGACGCCGTCACCACGGACCAGGTCAGTGATATTCTCACCAGCGCCGGGAAGATCTATACAGTCCTGAAGATCGATGAGGTCAATAACCTGGGAGCTGCCAGGATCCGGATCCGCTCCCTGATCTCCGCCCTGCGGGTAAGAGAGGAACGGCGCTACACCAGAAACATCGTGTCCAGCGCCTACAACCGGGTAGTCTTCACAAAGGAAATGCGGAAGACCTATACCCTTCTCTGCCCCCAGATGTCGCCCATCCACTTCGATCTGCTGGAGCCGGCCATCCGCAGCTTCGGCTATAACCTGGTGGTTCTCCAGAACGACGACAAAACTGCCGTAGATACGGGGCTGCGCTTTGTCAATAACGATGCCTGCTACCCGTCCCTGATCGTCATCGGCCAGATCATGGACGCCCTCCTGTCAGGGAAATACGACCTGGACCACACAGCAGTGGTCATGACCCAGACCGGCGGCGGCTGCCGGGCCTCCAACTACATCGGCTTCATCCGCCGTGCCCTGGAAAAGGCAGGGATGCCCCAGATCCCGGTGATCTCCATCAATGCCAACGGCATGGAGTCCAACCCGGGCTTCACCCTGACGGCTCCCCTGATCGCCAAGGCCATGCAGGCCGTGGTCTACGGAGACGTGTTCATGCGTGTGCTGTACGCCACCAGGCCCTATGAAAAGGTGCCCGGCTCTGCCAACGCCCTGCATGAAAAATGGAAAAAGATCTGTATACGCGAGCTTTCCGGCCCCTCCCTGGGCATGATGAACTTCACAAAGAACATCCGCGGCATCATCCGCGATTTCGACAGCCTGGAGCGGCTGGACATCCAAAAGCCCCGGGTGGGGATCGTGGGAGAGATCCTGGTGAAATTCTCTCCCACTGCCAACAACCACATCGTGGAGCTTCTGGAATCCGAAGGGGCTGAGGCCGTGATGCCGGATCTCATGGACTTTTTGCTGTACTGCTTCTACAACAGCAATTTCAAGGCCAGTCATCTGGGGGCGAAGCACTCCACCGCCTGGCTCTGCAATACGGCGATCTCCCTTCTGGAGTATTTCCGCAAGTCGGCGCGGATCGCCCTGGAAAAGAGCGTCCACTTCACGCCGCCCACAAAGATCAAATACCTGGCGTCCATGGCCAGCGGCTTCGTCTCCCTGGGAAACCAGACCGGCGAAGGCTGGTTCCTGACCGGGGAAATGTTGGAGCTCATCAAGGGCGGCACCAGGAACATCGTCTGCGTCCAGCCCTTTGGCTGCCTGCCCAACCATATCGTTGGAAAGGGCGTCATCAAGGAGCTGCGCCGCCAGCATCCGGAAGCCAACATCATTGCCGTGGACTATGATCCCGGAGCCAGCGAGGTAAACCAGCTGAACCGGATCAAGCTGATGTTGGCTACTGCCCATAAAAACCTGGATCATGAGCCCTGCGAAGCTGAGAAGCTGGCAGCGGTCACAAAGGAACGGCTGGAGGAGCTCAACGCCCGCCAGGTCAAGGGATTGCAGGTTTAGGACTGTTTTTAGCAAAATTTTCCAAAAAGTTTGCTGAAATTTTATCAATTTTTCAATTCGTACCCTTGATTTTTTTCCTTCCCAGGGGTAGAATACTGAATAACAAAGAGGCAGACAAAAACTGCACTGGTATTCAAAACAAAATAGCGAATAAGGGAGTAGTTGACACCCCGGTGTGACAGGATCAACACACATGGCCGACCGGCCTGGTCCTGTTTTGATACGGCTCAGGCCTGGATTTCTCCGTCTGATCCGTTTCATGAAAACAACGAGACTTATCCAAAGGGATCTCTCTGAGGATAAGTCTTATTTTTTTCCCGTTTTCCGGGCATACTATCTTCCGGATAAGGAGGCAACGTGAAAGAATATCTGGAAAATTATGAAGAAGTGCTGAAGGCACAGAATTCCTCCGACCAGGGTCTTTCCACCGGCGAGGCTGAAAAAAGACTCGCCCAGTACGGAAAGAACAAGCTGAAGGAGGCAAAAAAGGATTCCATTCTGAAGCGGTTCTTAAAAGAGCTCTCGGATCCCATGATCCTGATCCTCATCGCCGCCGCCATTATTTCCGGCATCACGGCGTTCTATCAGGGCGAATCCTTTGCAGACGTGATCATTATCATCGCTGTGGTGATCATCAACGCCGTTCTCGGCGTAGTACAGGAAGGAAAGGCAGAAGCGGCCATCGCAGCCCTTCAGGAGATCGCAGCCGCATCCAGTAAGGTCCTCCGTGACGGAAAGATCGTCACCTTAAAGAGCGAGGATCTGGTTCCCGGCGATATCGTAGTCCTGGAGGCCGGAGATGCGGTTCCTGCCGACGGCCGTATCATTGAAAGTGCCAGCATGAAGATCGAGGAGGCCGCCCTCACCGGCGAGTCCGTTCCGGTCAATAAGGCCGCCGAGCTTCTTTCCCTGGGCGGACAGAAGGATATCCCCCTGGGCGACAGAAAGAACATGGTCTACATGGGCTCCACTGTGGTATACGGACGAGGAAAGGCTGTCCTCACCGGCACTGGCATGGACACAGAAATGGGTAAGATCGCCTCTGCCCTGGCCCAGGCCAAGGATGAGGAGACCCCCCTCCAGTTAAAGCTAAACCAGCTCAGCAAGATCCTGACCGTACTGGTCCTGGGCATCTGCGCCGTGATCTTTGCCGTAGGCCTCATGCGCTCCGGCTTCAATGGCAGCTCCATCTTAAATTCCTTTATGGTAGCCGTATCCCTGGCTGTGGCAGCGATCCCCGAGGGCCTCGCCGCTGTGGTCACCATCGTACTTTCCATCGGCGTTACCAATATGTCCAAACGAAACGCCATCATCCGCAAGCTGACGGCTGTGGAGACCTTAGGCTGTACCCAGATCATCTGCTCGGATAAGACTGGTACACTGACCCAGAACCGGATGACCGTGGTGGATCATGTGGCTGACGATGAAAAGGAGCTGGAAACGGCCATGGCTCTCTGCTCCGATTCCGAATGGGATGCCGAAGCAAACCAGGCCATCGGAGAACCTACGGAATGCGCCCTGGTCAATGACGCCGCCAAAAACGGACTCTTAAAGCCTGAGCTGAAGGCCGCATGGCCCCGGGCAGGCGAGGCTCCCTTTGATTCCATGCGGAAAATGATGTCCACGGTCCATAAGGCTGCCGACGGAACCATCATCCAGTACACCAAGGGCGCTCCCGACGAGGTATTAAAACGCTGTACCAGAGCCATGGTAAACGGCTCCGCAGTGGAAATGACCGATGAGATCCGCGCCTCTATCCTGGCCGCCAATAAATCCATGGCCGACCGCGCCCTCCGTGTCCTCTGCGCTGCAAAAAGAAACTGGTCCTCCATGCCGGAAAGCACAGAACCGGAATTCCTGGAGCAGGATCTGACTTACGTCGGCCTCTCCGGCATGATCGATCCCGTGCGTCCGGAAGTGAAGACCGCCATTGCAGAATGCCGGGAAGCCGGGATCCGTCCCATTATGATCACCGGAGACCACAAGGATACTGCCGTAGCCATCGGAATGGAGCTGGGGATCATTACCTCCCCGGACCAGGCCATCACAGGCGCGCAGCTGGACGATCTGAGCGACGAGGAATTCGCCCGCCGGATCACCGAATTTTCCGTTTATGCCCGTGTTCAGCCAGAGCATAAGGTCCGCATCGTCAACGGCTGGAAGGCCCGCGGAAAGATCACAGCCATGACCGGAGACGGCGTCAACGATGCGCCGTCCATCAAGAGCGCCGACATCGGCGTCGGCATGGGCATCACTGGAACCGACGTTACAAAGAATGTGGCCGATATGGTGCTGGCGGACGATAACTTTGCCACCATCGTCTCCGCCGTTGAAGAGGGCCGCCGGATCTATGCCAATATCCGGAAGGCCATCCAGTTCCTTTTAGCCTCCAACCTGGCTGAGGTCCTGGCCATCTTCTTCTCCACCCTCATTGGCTTTACGATCCTGAAACCCGTCCATCTTTTATGGATCAACCTGATCACCGACTGCTTCCCGGCTCTGGCTCTGGGTATGGAAAAGAGCGAATCCGATATCATGAAGCAGAAGCCCAGGGATCCCAAGGAGGGGATCTTCGCCGGAGGCATGGGCTTTGACGTGTTCTTCCAGGGCTTTATCGTAACCGTTCTGGTCATGGTCTCCTATCTGGTGGGCCATTATGTGGAAAGCGGTGTCTGGGAATTCGTCAACAGCCCAGACGGAACCACCATGGCATTCCTGACCCTGTCCATGGTTGAGATCTTCCACTCCCTGAACATGAGAAGCCGCCGCGGCTCCATCTTTACCTTAAAGACCCGCAACAACTTCCTGTTCGGCGCAATGGTCGTTTCCCTGATCCTGACCACCGCCGTCATCGAGGTTCCGTTCTTAGCCGCTGCCTTTGAGTTCACACCCATCGGCCTTCACGAATACGCCATCGCCCTGGGACTGGCCGTACTCATCATTCCCATCATGGAAGTGGTGAAAGCGGTACAGAGGAAGCTGGGGAAATAAAACGAAGGTCCCTTGAGACCGGGGAGAGTCTTTATGGCTTCTCCCGGTTCCCAAGGGACCTTTTCCTGTCTTATTCTATTTCTATCAGTCTTTCAAATGCCTCTTATAAAACACATAAAACGTCGCCGACGTACAGACCGCCGCAAGGATATCCGACACGGGCTCTGCAAAGAAAATAGAAAATACCTCCGCCGGATATTCCACCAGCCCCGCGATCTCCTCTGCCATGGCCGCCGCAAAGGGCAGCTTTCCCACAGTCACAGGGAATATGTAGATCAGCGGTGCCAGAAGGATGACCTTCCTTAAGCAGGCCAGGATCAGAGAGATCTTTGCCTGTCCCAGGGACATGAAGGACTGCTGGCAGCTGATCTGGGCCCCGAAGATCGCTCCGCCCGCCAGATAAATAGGAAGCGCCCAAGCGCTGAAATGGAGGAGCGACGGGTCGTTGCTGAAGATCCCGGCAAAGGGGCCTGGGAAGATCATCATAAGGCCTGTGAGGGTCGTAGCAAATACCAGGCACAGCACATGGCTGATCTTACAGGCCTTCCGCACCCGGGCCAGATTTCCGGCTCCGTAATTGTAGCTGATAATGGGCTGGGCCCCCTGGCAGAAGCCCTGGGTGGGCAGGGTCACAAACTGCCACAGGCTGAACATGATGGCCACAGTGCCCACGGCCATAGTTCCGCCGTATTTGGAAAGCTGATTGTTAAAGGAGATCTGGATCAGGCTTTCTGTAATGCTCATGGTAAAGGGCGATACGCCCAGAGCCATGATGGGCAGGAGCACCTTCTTCTTCACCTTGAAAAATTCCGGCCGCATCTTTAACAGGCTCTTTTTTCCAAATAAAAAAGAAAGGGCCCAGATACAGGAGATCCCCTGGGCGATGATGGTGGCGATGGCCGCACCCTTGACGCCCATATGAAGGTAGTTGATGAAAAACGCATCAAAGATAATGTTTAAAATGGCTCCGATCAGTACCGTGCACATGCCGGTGCGGGCGAAGCCCTGGGTCGTAATGTAAGAATTCATGCCCAGGGAGATCATCACGAAAACCGTTCCCAGGGCATAGATGGACACATAATCACAGGCCATGTCCAGGGTGGTGGGATCTGCGCCGAAAAGCGTTAAAATGGGTCTTTGGAAAACCAGGATCACCACCGTAAGGATCACTCCCACAGTGATCAGGGAGGCGAAGCTTACCCCCAGGATCTCCTCCGCCCCCCTCTGGTCCTTCTTTCCCATTTTAATGGCGCATAAGGGTGCGCCGCCGATCCCCACTAATCTTGTGAACGCAGTGATACAGGTGATCAGCGGAAGAGACACGCTTAAGGCCGCCATGGCCGTTGTGCCATTTTCGATCCTTCCGATGAACATCCGGTCCACCATGTTATATAAGATCCCCACCAGCTGGGCGATGATGGAGGGGATGGAAAGTGAAAGCATCAGTTTCCATATGTTCCCCGTTTCCAGCCTGCTGTTTCCGTTATTTTCTGTCTTTCCCTGCTGTTCCATATCCGCCGCCTCTTATTTACTGCTTTTCGTGGGTCCTGTGCATGGAGAAGGACTCCATATCATAATTCTTTAAGTTCTCCCATACGCCTCTCTCATCGGCCTTTCCGATCAGAGCGTCCCGGTCCTTCTTAAAGGTCGTCTCCTGCTTTAAGTTGCTGGGGCCGCCTACACAGCCGCCCTGGCACATCATGCCCTCAATAAAGTCCTCGGGAAGTCTTCCCACCTTCATAAGGAGAAGAGCCTTCTTCACATCGGCCGGGCCGCTGCATCTTGCTACCTTGATATCGGTGCTCTCTCCCTGCTCCTTTAAGCACTGGATCACCGCATTGGTAACGCCGCCGCCGTTTCCGAACCGCTTACCGAACACGCTGGCTTCCTGATCCTTATACTCCTCCGGCTCCAGCTCCACGTCCTTGGCCCGCATCAGTTCAATGGCCTCTCCGAAGGTCAGGACAAAGTCTGCGTTTCCTTCCACGCTCTTATCGGCTGCCTCGGCCTTTTTCGCCATACACGGCCCGATGAACACGGTAACAGTCTCCGGATCTTTGGCCTTTAACATCCTGGACACGGCACACATGGGGGAAACCGTGGTGGACAGGTTATCGATCAGAGTGGGATAATGTTTTTTGATCAGGTTCACAAAAGCCGGACAGCAGGAGGTGGTCATCTTCTTTCCTTCCTTATACGCCTCTGCCCACTCCATGGCCTCGTAAGCGGCTGTCATGTCTCCGCCGGCGGCAACCTCCACCATATCTGCAAAGCCGACCTTCTTAAGGGCCGTTCTCCAGCTTCCCATGGTAATATCGGCTCCAAACTCACCCTCTGCGGCGGGGGCCACCATGGCAACTACCTTCTTTCCAGCCTTAAGGGCGTTGATGACCTGGACGATAAACACCTTGGAGGTGATGGCTCCGAAGGGACAGCTCCTCACGCAGGCTCCGCACTGGATGCATTTCTTCTCGTCGATCTGGCAGATACCTGTATCCAGATCCATGGTGATGGCGTCCACAGGACATGCGCGGCGGCAGGGACGGATCAGCTCCGCAATGGCGTTGTACGGACATGCCTGGGCGCATTTTCCGCATTCCTTACATTTATCCGGATCGATATGGGCCCGGTCACGGCCGATGGAGATGGCTCCAAAATTACATGCATTCTGGCAGGCCTTACCCATACATTTCTGGCAGTTGTCTGTCACCACGAACCGGGTGATCGGACACTCCTCGCAGGCAGAGGGGATCACCTGGATCATATTGTCGCTATGCTTTCCGCTGGGACATTTCCCCTCAGCCAGACGGACTCTCTGGCGGATGATCTCTCTTTCTTTATATACACAGCAGCGGAACTGGGCTTTCGGTCCCGGGATCAGCTTAAAGGGGATCTCATCCCTCTTTTCATCCAGTTCTCCGGAAAAGGCCAGCTTTGCTACCTCATGCAGAACGTTATACTTGATCTTTAACAATGCCTCGTCATTGGTCCTCATACTTGATTCCTCCTGATATCCTTCTGAAATCTTTCCTTAATCCTATACCGTTCTATATTATCGCATATCCGGACGGTCTCCGCAATATGAAACCTGTATAATTTTTAACGGGATTTCACTGTTTTTCTTTATTTTATTAAGAGACCGTATAATTTCTGCCGCCGCTTTGACAAACCCTGGCCCGTGTGATATATTGAAGCTGTTCGTACTGACCCCGAAGGGCGCCGGCGCTTTCTGAGGGAAAAGGCGATGAGATCCTGTACAGAAAGGAACAGATTATGGAAACACGCGTAGCGCTCATTGGGATCATGGTGGAAAATGCAGAATCCGTGGAAAAGCTCAACGACCTCCTCCACCAGTACCGTTCATACATTATCGGCCGCATGGGCGTGCCTTACCGTGAAAAGGGCCTTTCTATCATCAGCGTCGTCCTGGACGCGCCTATGGACAAGATCAGCAGCCTTTCTGGAAAGCTTGGAATGCTGGACGGAGTCAGCACAAAAACAATCTATTCCAGGAGGAATTAATATTATGAAAAAATTCACATCCTTCATTCTTGCCGCAGCCCTGGGCATGGCGCTCCTTACGGGCTGCGGTCCTGAAAAACCGGCGGAGACCTCTGCGGCTGGATCCGCAGAGTCCCAGACCGCTGCGGCTTCTTCTGACGCAGAGGCTTCTGTCCCTGAAACCAATGAAAAAGAATCCTCTGAGGCCGCAGCAGCAGGAAAAGGATCCTCCGGCGGCAGCGGGGACGGCACCGTGATCCGCGTCGGCGGCTTAAAGGGCCCCACCACCATGGGCCTTGTGAAGCTCATGGACGACGCAGAAAACGGAAAAGCCCAGAACGATTATGAATTTACCATGGTGACAGCCGCCGACGAGCTGACAGCCCTGGTGGCAGGAAATAAGGTGGACATTGCCCTTCTTCCCGCCAACGTTGCCGGAGTCCTCTATAACAAGACAAAGGGCGGGATCTCCGTCATCGACGTGAACACCCTGGGCGTTTTATACCTGGTATCCTCCGACACCTCCGTCACCTCCATTGACCAGTTAAAGGGAAAGACCGTATACCTCACCGGAAAGGGCACCACTCCGGAATATTCCCTCCGCTATCTGATGTCCGCTGCCGGACTGACCGAGGATGATGTGACCCTGGAGTTCAAATCTGAGCCTGCGGAGGTGGCCTCTGTCCTGACGGAGGATCCCAGCCGCATCGGCCTTCTCCCCCAGCCCTTCGTTACCTCTGCCCTGGCCCAGAACGAGAGCCTTTCTGTGATCCTGGATCTGACAAAAGCCTGGGATGAGGCCCAGGAGCAGGCCGAGACCAGAAGCCGCATGATCACCGGCGTGACCATCGTAAACAACGATTTCCTGGCCGCCCACGGCGACCTGGTGGATACCTTCCTTTCTGAGCATGAGGCGTCCATCCGCTTTACCTCCGAGGATCCCGACACAGCTTCCATGCTGATCGAGGCCGCCGGGATCGTTCCCAAGGCTGCCGTGGCGAAAAAGGCCCTGCCTGGCTGCAATATCGCCTTCCTGTCCGGCGAGGAGATGAAAACGGCTCTGTCCGGCTATTTAAAAGTCCTCTTTGACCAGAACCCTGCCTCCACAGGCGGAGCCCTGCCGGATGACGCCTTCTATTATACGGGAGCCGTTTCCAACTAAATGACCGGGCCGGAGCCTCCGGCTCTATATGAAAAGGAGCAGATACTTCCATGCACAGATTCCCAGACTGGTCCCGAAGGACCGCCATTCTGCTGTTCTGGCTGTTTTTGTGGCATCTGGCGTCCCTGGCTGTCCAGAACCAGATCCTTCTGGTGGGGCCCCTGGATGCCTTAAAGGCCCTGGCTGTACAGCTTGCCTCCCCAGCCTCCTGGGGAGCCCTCTGGTTTTCCTTCGGCCGCATCAGCCTGGGATTTTTTATGGCCTTCCTGGCGGGTCTCCTGACCGGCTCCCTGGCCTTCTGGAAGCCCCTGGCAGGCGAGATCCTGGAACCGGCCATCCAGTTCATGAAGTCCGTGCCCGTGGCCTCCTTCGTGATCCTGGCCCTCATATGGACCGGAGCAGAAAACCTTTCGGTCTTTATTTCCTTCCTTGTGGTCTATCCGGTGATCCATATAAACACCCTGGCCGGACTCTCCCATGCGGATCCGGGGCTTCTGGAAATGGCCCGGGTCTTCCGGGTCCCGGTCTGGAGGCAGGGCCTTTCCATCTACCGGATCTCTCTGTATCCATACCTGGAAAGCGCTCTGAAGACCTCTCTGGGCATGGGCTTTAAATCCGGCATCGCAGCCGAGGTCATCGGCGTTCCCGGCGGCTCCATTGGAGAAGGGCTTTATATGGCCAAGATCTATCTGAGCACCGCTGACCTCTTTGCCTGGACCCTCATGATCATCGCCGTCAGCTCTGTCTTTGAAAAGCTGTTTCTTCTTCTGTTAAAGACCATTGCCGGAAACGGCGTTCCCGGAAAGGAGGAAAACCATGCTGCTTCCGTCTGATCCCTCCTTCCGGGTCACCGTCCGGGACCTGACAAAATCCTATGGGGACAGTCTTGTGCTGGACCATGTATCCCTGGATCTGGAAAGCGGCTGTCCCTGCTGCCTTATGGCTCCCTCGGGAGCTGGAAAGACCACGCTTTTCCGGATCCTCATGGGGCTGGAGACCGCTGATTCCGGAACCATAGAGGGCCTGGAGGGCCGCTCCTTTTCTGCGGTTTTCCAGGAGGACCGCCTGCTTGAGGGATACACCGCCCTCCAGAATATCCGCTTCGTCACCGGCCGCGGGTATCCTGCCCATGAACTGACTGCCATCATAAAGCACCTTCTGCCCGAAGATTCCCTTAAAAAGCCAGTGTCGGAATTTTCCGGCGGCATGAAGCGCCGTACCGCCATTCTGCGGGCCATCCTGGCCCCGGCTGATATCGTCCTCATGGACGAGCCCTTCACCGGCCTGGATCCGGACACAAAGCAGCAGGCCGCCCGTATGATAAACAAATATACCGCTGGAAAGCTCCTTCTTTTTTCCACCCACTCACAAGAGGACGCCGCTCTCCTGGGCGCAGAGATCCTCCGGCTGGACGAAAACGGAGGTCTCTGCTCCTCCGGGATCTGATCGGTCCCGGCAGACAGAGGCCTCCGTCTTATATGGACCGCCCATGGCAGTCCTTTCTTGTTTTATTGACTATTTTACGCACAGATACTCATGGTAAATGGCCGCCAGGGACTTTTTCACCAGACGCTCAAACAGAGGAGCCACCCGGTCCGCCGTCTCCTGGACCTCCTTATGGCTCAAAGGCTGGGGCAGGATCCCGCTGGCCATGTTGGTGATACAGGAGATCCCGCACACGCTCATACCCATGTGGTTGGCAGCAATGGCCTCGCAGACCGTGCTCATGCCCACAGCGTCCGCTCCCAGAGTCCTGGCCATACGGATCTCCGCCGGCGTCTCATAAGCCGGGCCTGTGAACTGTACGTAAACGCCCTCCTGGATCGGGATGTTTTCCTCTTTGGCCACCCGCCGGATGATATCCCGGATCTCTTTCCTATACACATCACTCATATCCGGGAATCTTGGGCCTGCCTCCTCGTCATTGGGCCCGATGAGCGGAGACGGGATAAAGCTGCTGATATGATCGCTCATCAGCATAAAATCCCCAGCCTGATAGCCAGTGTTCACGCCGCCCGATGCATTGGTGAGGAATAACAGCTTCGCACCCATGAGCTTCATTAAACGGATCGGCAGCGTCACCTCATCCATGGAATACCCCTCGTAAAAATGTACCCGGCCCTGCATGATCACCATGGGTACGTCCTCCACATAGCCGAAGATAAAACGGCCCTTATGCCCCGGAACCGTAGACACTGGGAAACCCGGAATGTCCTTATAATCCAGGATCTCTGCGATCTCCACCTTCTCTGCAAAGTTTCCCAGGCCGGAGCCCAGGACCAGAGCCGCCTCCGGCTTAAACGTGATCTTTTCCTTCACGCTCTCATAAATCTTCCGTACATCCAGCTTTCTGTCCATAGCCATTCCTCCTCATATAAATATTGATGATATATACTGCATTTTTCCGGAACGCTTAAGTCCTCCCGGCCATACCCTATCCCAGGATCCCCAGGTGCTCCAGAAGGATCTTGCAGCCCATGAGCACCAGGATCAGCCCGCCGGCAAATTCTGCCTTCCCTTTATATCGCAGGCCAAACACATGGCCCACCTTTACCCCGATGGAAGATAGGATAAATGTGATCACTCCGATAAACGTCACTGCCCAAAGGATATTGACATTTAAAAAGGCAAAGGTCACTCCCACCGCCAAAGCGTCGATGCTGGTGGCCACCGCCAGGGGGAGCATGGCCTTAAACCCAAAGGAAGAGTCCAGGGACTCGGCATCCGTATCCCGGGATTCCCGGATCATATTGATCCCGATGATCCCCAACAGGATAAAGGCGATCCAGTGGTCAACCTTCACGATCACATTCTGGAACTGGCTGCCCAGAAGATATCCCAGTGCTGGCATCAGCCCCTGGAAGCCTCCAAAATAAACGCCGCAGGTCAGGGCATGGCCCAGCTTAAGCCTCTGGACCGAAAGGCCCTTACAGACAGAAACCGCAAAGGCGTCCATAGAGAGACCCACGGCAATGATAAAAAGCTCTGTTAAGCTCATGGGAGTTCCTCCTGTCTCTTTTAAGTATTTTTCTCCGGGGAAGGCTTTCCTGTCACAGAACGTGTTTTCGGCCTTCCCCGCCTGCGGCGGCCGCTTCTGCGCCAAAGTTCCTTCCGCCCCATGGCGGTCCCCGCGGAACGTTTTTTATATCATAGGACGCTCTTTCCTATGATATAAAAAAGCACTGTACCTGTCGGTAAACCGGCAAATACAGTGGTCTTTTCATGCGGATGAAGGGACTTGAACCCCCACGGTTGCCCGCCAGCTCCTAAGGCTGGTGCGTCTGCCAGTTCCGCCACATCCGCATCGTGTCAAACACGCGCATCGTATTATACCACTGTCAGAAGGCATTTGTCAATCCCGTTTCGTCTCCAAAGGCAGCCCGGCTGCCGCTGTTCACCAGAAAGCCCGTAAACAGCAGCATCCGCAGTCCTGCTCCTTTGGTCCTCTTCCGTATGCTTACAGATAATACTCGTTCTCCCGCCGTTCTTCCAGCCTGGACGAGAACTCCCTGGCAAATGCGTGGTATACCTCCACATCCATGTTCTTTGCATGGACCGGACAGTTCCGGATACAGCGGAAGCAGGAAATACAGATCTCCGGATTCACCTGGAACTGGTCATTGATGGCCTGGACCGGACAGCCGCGCTTACAGATCCCGCAGCCAACACATGCATCCGAGGTCAAAGGCTTAAACTTCCCTCCGGGAACTGCTTCCTTTTTATAAGGACGGCTTCCAGGGATCGTGCTCTTCATGGCTTCTGACGCAGCCGCACGCTTTGCAAACTCTGCATCCGCCTTCAGGTCCTCCCCATCCGGACGCTCCGTCTGGATCTCCCCATATGTATGGCGTCCCACCAGGGCAGCCACTCCCTTTACAGTAAATCCATGCTCCCTGGCAATATCCTCCATCTCCACCAGTGCATCGTCATAATGACGGTTTCCATAGGTAGCCACGAGAATGCACGGCGTTCCATTTCCCTTTAACCCGGAAAGCCTGGGGACCGCTACCATAGGGATCCTGCCTGCGTATACCGGCATTCCAATGATCACCAGATCCTCCGGGCCAAACTGACAGGATATTCCCGTATCAGAAGGCAGCGTCAGATCCACTGTTTTATAGCCTGGATCCAGCGCCGCCGCCATGGCCTCCACACTTTTTTTCGTATTCCCCGTCGGAGAAAAATAAACTGCTGTAACCCCCATATATGTCGCTCCTTTTCACATAATTCTGTATATTTATCTGATTCTATTGTATCCTCCAAAGTGCTGTCCGTCAACCCGGTTTCCCTCCTATTCTTTTTTCCTATCTTTCCTTTTTGAAGAATAAAATAGACAAATTCTCTGACAGCATGTATACTATTGATATTAGGTCAAAATTTTTTTGACCCTGGCTTCATACGATGAACATATTTAAAAAATGGGAGGTAATACCATGGACAGAACTGAACAACTGAAAAATCTGGTGGAAAACTGCCGGGATCTGATCTTAAAGACAGAACGTGACATCTGGGCCAGCCCCGAGACTGGATACCATGAATGGAAGACCAACGCATACATGGAAAAGCTCTTTGAAGATCTTGGCTACACCCTCACAAAGGCTGGAGATATTCCCGGCTTCTATACAGATGTGGAAACCGGAAAGCCGGGTCCCAAGGTAGCGATCCTGGGAGAACTGGATTCCCTGATCTGCGGAAACCACCCGGACGCTGACCCGGAGACGAAAGCTGTCCATGCCTGCGGCCACAACGCCCAGTGCGCGACCCTGGCAGGAGTCGCCGCGGCCTTAAAGCAGCCCGGAGCCCTGGACGGATTATGCGGCTCCATCCGCCTCATGGCCGTTCCTGCGGAGGAGCTGATCCAGTTGGGTTACAGGGAGGGCCTCAGAAAGCAGGGAACGATCCATTATTACGGCGGCAAGGTGGAATTTATCTACCGCGGCTATTTTGACGGAGTCGACATGGCCATGATGATCCACGCTGGCAACATGCCGGAGGGAAAATACCTGACCATCAACCCCGGCTGCAACGGCTGTGTTGTAAAGAATGTGACCTTTGAGGGCGTGGCATCCCATGCCGGCGGTTCCCCGGAAAAGGGCATCAACGCCCTGTATGCAGCCACCACTGCCATGACCGCAGCCAACGCTCTCCGCGAAACCTTCCTGGACAATGAGCATATCCGTTTCCACCCCATCATCACCGAGGGCGGCGCAGCCGTAAACGCCATCCCCGAGAGGACCAAGGTGGAGACCTATGTGCGCGGCGCATCCTATGAGGCGATCGTGGAATACAATAAAAAGCTGAACCAGGCCATGGCCGGATCCGCCGCAGCCATCGGTGCCACCGTTCTTCTGGAGGACCGCCCGGGTTATTTCCCATTAAATAACGATAAGAACCTGAACGCTCTGGCAAAAGAGGCCATGGAGGCTGTTGGCGGCCCTGGCTGCGTAGAGGAGACCGATCACTGGGATACTGGCAGCACCGATATGGGAGATGTTTCCTCCATCATGCCGGCGGTCCATCCCTACGGCGCAGGAGCCATTGGAACCGGTCACGGCATGGATTATTACATTGACGATCCGGAACGGGCCTGTGTTGCTCCGGCTAAATGCCTGCTGATCATGGCCGACCGCCTTCTTTCCAATGATGCAGCCCTGGCGAAAAAGGTCCTTGCGGAAAACAAACCGCGCTTTGCCTCTAAGGAAGAGTATCTGAAAGCCATCGAAAGTCTCAACATGACTAAAAATGCTGTGGTTAAAAAGGAAGACGGAACCGTTGTTCTGGATTTCTTAAAATAATTCAAAAACCGGGGCCTCCGTTTCTGGAGCGCCCCGGCTTCATTTTATTTTGCCAGTTCTTTCACTGTATCTAAAAATTCCTGGGGCACCTTATAATAGAAGGCGGCCACTGAAACCGGGATATTGGCTCCCTTTACGGCGTTACTGGAATATACCCGTTCGATACAATCCGTATCCTTAAAGGTCGTGATCGTTTCGATCACCTCATACTCCGGCTCTTCACTTTCCTCTGTCTTATTATAATTTACCTCTACTTTTTTCCAGATCCTAAGTCCAAACTCCGGCACCAGATCGCCTGGCACCTCCGTGATCCGTTCCCACTCCGGAGATTCCAAAAGCTTCTGGATCACAGTCGGGTCCTCCGTCGTGTTTACAGGCACAGCCGTACTTTCGGCCGTGAAAATTTCAATTTTATACTGCCCTTCCTCCACCGCAGCGGCTTCTTCCGCATCTTCTGTCTTTTCTCCGCCGCATCCAGAAAGCGCCAGCATAAGCCCCAGAAGAGCTGCTATCCATAATTTCTTCATCAATGAGGTCATCTCCTTATATATTGCATTTTTATGAAGCCAATCATATCACAAAAGCAGCCGTTATACAAGTCCAGGGCATTCTGCCAGCGGGACCCACAAAAACAGCGGAAGTCCCTATAAATCGGGACCTCCGCTGAAATGCACTCTCTTAAAAAGCACGGGACGGGAGGGTCTGCCCCAGCGCAGCCCACAACAGTGGGCGCAGCAAGGGCATTC